>JAUZPS010000736.1 GCA_030705945.1 Bacillota bacterium | reverse complement strand
GATTCAGAAAAACGGTGTGAAAGCACAGAAAAAGGATGGTACTGAGGTGTTTATAGAAGGTGATACTGTTGTATCAGCCTTCGGCATGAAACCCAACAATGATGCTGCAAGGAAAATCGATTCAAAATATCATAATAAAACACGCGTTATAGGAGACTGCGATAAGGTCGGTAAGGTAGGAGGAGCTGTTCGCGAAGGATTTTATGCAGGGGTTTCGATTGAGTAAATATCAGCATATTTAAAATAATATAAAGATATCAAATATCATAAAGGCCCTTGAAACTTTCTTCACACAAGTTTTGCAAGGGCCTGTTCGTTGTTCATTATTTGGGGTCAAGGCGAACATTTTTAAGCAGCATCCGCAACCGGAACCTGCTAAATTATGAGTTTCGATCCTTATAACCTTAACATCATGCTATCTTACTACATTTGTTTGAGAACTAGAACTTGTTTCTGATTCTAAAGTACCATTGTAAAGTGTCGGTTCGCCATATATTATTCTCTTGATTGTACCATGATTGATCCTAATACTCGATTCGATACAGAATTTATCTATTCCTCCAATATCGATATCAATATCTTCAAGAGTTTCTCCAGGCTTTACAATAACGGATTTAATAACATCTCCATTGTATGTATCTTTTCTAAAATTGATAGTTAACGAATCTTTAGCGCTGCTATCTAAAAAGATTGAAGTCCTAAAATGCTTGTAATTTCCGTTTGGTTTAACATAACAAGTAAATGACTCCATTTCTGCGTCTTTATCGTTTGTTATTCCCCATTTGTATGCTCCTGCCGGAGTTGTAAGTTTTGCAGTATCAGTCGTTACAATAGTTCCATAATAATCTTCATAATATGCAGATTCACTTACTTTTGCAACCTCAGTTTTACCACCTATCCATATAGTTTTTGTTGCGGCATCATAGTCAACGGGCATTTTGGCGGCATCTTCAACTACAGCTCTTAAAGGCAAATATGTTCTTCCGTTATAACTTATAGGCTTGAAATATTCTCCAGATGCCGAATCCTTAGGCGTCCAGTCTTTTCCGTTGAGTTTTAATTTTATTGAACTACTTAATACTGCTGTTATGTTGATATCACTTGAAACCGCTATTACTCCTATCGTAGAACCTATTATTAATGACGCGCAAGTGAATCCCATAATAAATACTTTTACATTTTTTAACATAATATTCCTCCTAGTATAGTATGATTGTAATCAAACAGTAGATGTATTTTTATTGTGATTACCAAATGTTAGTGAAAGCTGTATGGCTTTCTAATTCAATATATTCACTTGTATAGCTTATATATAAAAAGCACTATTAATCTTACATTTGACGGAGCAAAATAACGAACGCTTTAACGTTATTTTGTGATAGGCAAATGTAAAAGATTAATTGCTTTTTATATATAAATATTTTTTCTGTTGTTCAGCTCACTTTATAAAACTAGTTTTATACTTCGATATCCATAGTACAACATTCAAATATCTAAAAGTAAAAAAAAAGATGAAGTGTTGTTATTTGACTTTGAAATGTTAAAATCTGAGGTTGAAGTGTAAAATTTTTGACAAATCATTTTATGCGGTTAATACGTATGAATTTTACTATCAAAGCTGAACTTTTCGCAACTTATGAATCAAAGTATATATTTTGCAATATAAAAAATGGACGTAAAATTTTTATTGCAACTTATATACTTAAGATTTACTTCAGCGATTGGATTGAAGATGCCAATAAAAAATATTATTTACTTATATTAACTACTATGTTAATATTTTATATGTATAAATATTTATATAAAGGAGAGTATTTGTATGCCGCTGAAGGGTTATGGAGTATTAAAGTCAAATCCCATTTCATCAATGGTTGCAAGTGATTCAACACATCTGGAAATTCAAACTGTAGATGACGAAAAGCGCTATAGGATTGCTGTAAAT
>JAUZPS010000735.1 GCA_030705945.1 Bacillota bacterium | reverse complement strand
GGATTCAAACGGCAGACCCGGTTATATATCATCAGATAATGAATTTGACCTTGCCAGGGAGGTTGTGGACCAAAGCGGTAGAGGGGCCAACCTTGAAAGAATTTTCAATGAATTAGCCAATTCAGGAGTGCGGGTTGGAATAGAAATGCTTGTTATTTCAGGCATTGTTATGATTGGGTGTGTTTTTTTTAACAGATTTCGCTTGCTGCCTTTTATGTTGGCAATTATGGGAGTTATTGCTATTGTATTTGGCATCTATAAGAAAAAGAGATATTAAATTTTAAGTTTACACTTTTATTATGCGCGCTTTCTAAAATCGAATTTGCTGTAAATATATATAGATTGGGAGTATAATATCTGCTAAAATTATAAAGATAAAATATATAAGTTGCGAAAAAATTTTTACATTAAAAATGCAGTTAATATGTCTGCATTTTACTATCAAAGCTGAACTTTTCGAAACATATGAATTAAGGTATATATATTGCAATATAAAAAATGGATGTAAAATGTTTATTGCTAAATATATATGAGTCATATTATATAAAAAGCACTATTAATCTTACATTTGACGGAGCAAAATAACGAACGCTTTAACGTTATTTTGCGATAGGCAAATGTAAAAGATTAATTGCTTTTTATATACAATAAATAATTCAGGGAGTGTTTATGAGTTTTTTACCAATTAATAGAGAAGATATGGAAGCCAGAGGATGGGATGAACTGGACTTTTTATTTATAAGCGGAGATGCTTATGTGGATCATCCAAGCTTTGGACATGCAATAATAACAAGATTGCTGGAAAGTGAAGGTTATAGAGTAGGAATAATAGCTCAACCTGACTGGAATAAGAGTGATGATTTTTTAAGGCTTGGAACGCCAAGACTTGGGGTCTTAATTGCATCAGGAGTTATTGATTCCATGGTTAATCATTATACGGCAAGTAAAAAGACGAGATCCGATGATGACTACTCTCCGGGAGGCAAAGCTGGAAAAAGACCCGATAGAGCTGTTATTGTATACGCAAACAAAGCCCGTCAGGTTTTTAAGGATGTTCCTATAATAATCGGGGGCTTGGAGGCAAGCCTTAGAAGGTTCGCTCATTATGATTACTGGGAAGACAAGGTAAGAAGGTCAATTTTAGCTGATTCAAAAGCCGATCTGCTCGTATATGGAATGGGAGAAAGTCCTATATTGGAAATAGCCAATTTGCTCAGAAAGGGTGCGCAGATTGAAAAAATCAGGGATATCAGAGGGTGCGCGTATATATCGGGTTTTAATAGTTTACCGAATAACATAAAGGAGTTTTTAGAAAATCCTGCGACAGATAAGAGCGGCTCGTCTAAGCTTACATTAATTCCTTCTTACGAAGAAGTATCAACGAATAAAAGAAAGTATGCTGAGTGTTTTAAAATTCAATATAACGAACAGGATGCAATAACGGGCTACACGCTCATTCAAAAGCATGGCGACAGGTATATGGTTCAGAATCCTCCTTCCATGCCAATCGATACAAAGACGCTGGATAAGATTTATTCATTGCCATATGAAAGGACATACCATCCTTCATACATAGAAGAAGGCGGGATACCAGCCATAGAAGAAATTGAATTCAGTATAACCAGCCATAGAGGATGCTATGGAGGTTGTTCTTTTTGCGCTTTGAATTTTCACCAGGGAAGAGCGATTCAGATGAGAAGCAAAGCATCCTTGGTCAATGAAGCTAAAAAATTGACATGGCTTCCTGGCTTTAAAGGTTATATACATGATGTGGGCGGTCCCACAGCAAATTTCAGAACGAAGGCTTGCAAAAAGCAGGTTAAGGGCGGAGTGTGCAAGGACAGACAATGTCTTTTCCCAGAGCCTTGTAAAAATTTAATTGTTGATCACAGCGATTATTTGAACCTTCTAAGGGAAATCAGAGAATTGCCTGGAATAAAGAAGGTTTTTATACGTTCCGGCGTC
>JAUZPS010000734.1 GCA_030705945.1 Bacillota bacterium | reverse complement strand
TCCCAGACTTATTATGTCCATTTTATCTTTGGCGGTAGTATCTGAGGATGATATATCATTTCTAAGCTCATCCACAGTATCCATTTCATCATTATGCTGACCGTTTATTGCATTTATTTTTAAGCTTCCTAGCTGCTCATAATTTGAATTGGCCGCATTGGCGTAAACATCATTATGAATGTTGTTGTAAGCCACCGAAGCTCCTATTCCCAATGTACTTGAAACTCCGACGCCTCCTGCGAGTGACGCGGCTTGAGCCTCGTTGGTCGCTATTATTTCAGTATTGTTTCCGATTGCGCCCTTCATGTTTGATATGTAAGCCTTTGTATCATTATCTATGTCATTTATGTTAACAGAGCCTGCAATAGCAACCCCCGCCTTGGATGAACCGATACTTGAACCTGCCCCTCCTGCCGCGGCGGTATAGACCCTTCCTTCACGGGTTGAATTGATGCTTAAGTTGGAAGCTTTAAGGTCTGTATCCTGAATGAAACCTGATGTAGTTCCTTGCAGCTTGTTATAGCTTGCCGCTCCCGCAAGTCCCGCATAGGAACCTGACGCCTTTGACATTGCGATGCCGCCTGACATAGAATATATTCCCGTTTTATTGCCCGCGTTGATATCCACATCTCCTGCTGTAATCTTTCCCGCAGTATTTATGTACGCCTTGACATTGTCTTTCACATTGTTGTAAGAAACACTGCCGGAAATACCAAAACCGAACTTGCCTTGCTGCGCGGCTGTTCCTCCTTTTTTGCCCATAACATCCGTAAGCTTGTTCTCCGGCTCCTTAGGCGCCAACATGGCCTTCTCATGGGTTCCTATTGGCGTAACCTCAGGAGCGTCGTTGGTTCTTAAGGTCGCTGCTACATCCGCGAGGTAAATGTTCCCCTTTGCATTGGCTTCAATGTTTATTTTGCCTGGAACATTCATTTCATTGCTGATTACCGTACCGTCGTCCTTTTGGATGCCTGACTCCACTGTCCTTTCAATCTCGTTTAAACCGACTGCGGCGCCCACCGCGGAGGACGCTTTCATAACCCCGCCTACAAAATCTATGCCCACAAGGTTATCATTGGCTTTTAAGTCCATGTTCTTCGTATTGATATAAGCTCCATCGGCAATAAGACTCTTTGTCTGATTATTTACGCTGTTATAGACCGCTGATCCTGTAAATCCAAAATCCTTGGCATTTGCGCCGCTCATTACAAAGCCTATATCCAGTCTCTTGTTAAGCGAGTCAAGCTTTAAGCTCCCGCAGTTCACCAAAGCTCCCTTTTCAACCATAGACAAGGCGTTGTTTTCCATGTAATTTAAAAGTATTACCGCTCCTACTTGCGCCCCTCCTGATTTGCTCCCAAACAGGCTGGTCATTTTGTACATACCCGCATTATGGAGGTTTGAAATTTCTATGTTGGAATTTACGTTCACATCATGAGCATCCGTCTTATAATCCGGATCAGTATTTATTCTGGCCCCGCTCTTTATGACTGAGGTCGCTAAATTGTCAAACTTCACGTACCGTACGCCGCCTGCAATACCAGCTTTTACGGCGTTTGTTTTTGCTCCCACATCCGAATTGAAAAGGCCTAATGTAGTGAACTCATCGGTGAAGTCTCCTATAGCATCGGAATATTCTTCCGCTTTCCCTAATTCCTCTATCAATGTATTCTCGCTGAGATTGCTCAGTTTATTTTGCAGATAATCCTTTGCAGCCTTAGCTTTGTCGCTTATATTGCTTATTTCTTCATCAAGCTTAAGAACCTGCTGAAAAAGCAAAGGATAATAAATTTTCGAGTCAATGGATATATTTCCTTTTGAATTCATTTCCCCATATATCTCAGATTTGCTATGGTTTTTAACAAGGGAAACTGCTCCGGCGCCTCCTACGGCAACATCAGGTGACTCTTTATCATAATTCTCCTTAATTGCGGCGTTTGATGAATTTGATATCTTCTGTTTTGTAT
>JAUZPS010000733.1 GCA_030705945.1 Bacillota bacterium | reverse complement strand
CACTTCGATGGGATTCATTGAAAATAAAAAAAGCTCACCTGGATCAGAAATCCGGTAAGCATCTTTACTTACTTGAACAAACATTGATTACTTTCATTATAGCATCTTAATATTTCAATTTCAATATATTTTTTAAAAAAAATTAAAGCTTTTTTTGAATAGTAAGAAGGGGGATGGAAATAAATAATAAATAGGCGTTCCATATGCATTAAAAGCTCTATTTGACAAGGAACTTCTAAAAAGTAAATATCATTGTTGATAAAATATGGGTGGGAGTGTTTTAAAATATATCTGGAATATACTTTTATTTATTATAAGAATCTGATATATTAAATATTAAAAGCTTTTATTTTTTTTTTGAATGCCGTTAAAAATTTGAAAGGCGGTTACTAAATGTCCAGTGAAAAGTATATTGTAGCAGCGGCTGACAACCCTACTCAAATAGCGATAAGGAACATTTTGAATCCAAGTGGATTTATATTTTTAAGTAATTGCAATGATCCTATATCGCTTTTAAGGCTTGTGAGAAGCTATAATCCCGATTTTATTGTTGCTGATTTGGGACTACAGTTGCGAGATCTGAAGCCTATTATTGATACAATAGATGATGAAATGATTTGCGCGTGTATTTTAATAGGACAGCAAAGAGACATGGAGCTAGGAGAGCTTCAAGAGAAATCGAAGGTTGTTACATTATGTACAAAACCATTAAATAAAGATTTGTTTATCCATACAGTAGATATGGCTCTATTAAGTTTTAAAAGGGTTTTTGAACTTAATAAAAGGCTTAGAGATATGACAGAAAACTATGAGACCAGAAAGGCTGTTGAGAGAGCTAAGTGGATACTTATGGAGAGGGAAGGCATTAATGAAAACGAAGCATATGAGAGAATGAGAAGAAAGAGTATGGATGCGCGTACTCCAATGAAGGCATTAGCAGATGCTATTATTTTCGCGTATGAGTTAAGGGATAGCAAATAGGAATGAAAGCAAAATAAGCTTATAATATAAAAGAAAATAAAGGGGCGATAATAGTGTTAGAGCTTGAACAATTTAAACTTGAAATCGAAGCTTTAAATAACGAATTGGACGAAATGGGGGCTTCACTTTGACGTCGCAAGACTTAGCGATGAGATAGCGGAGTTGGAGCAGAAAGCGGCAGAGCCTGAGTTTTGGAATGATATAGAGAATTCTCAGAAGGTTTTGCAAAAATTAAAATCAGTAAAAGCAAAAGTTGAGGGATACCAGAGTCTGGTTAATGACCTTGACGATATAAAGACGTTGAATCAGTTAGGCCTTGAAGAAGATGATGCCAGCGTGATTGAAGAAGTTTCCGCAGGGATTAAAGCTTTAAAGGAAAGCTTTAATAGACTAAGGCTGGAGACTTTACTAACTGGACAATATGATAAAAATAACGCAATTCTTACCCTTCATGCGGGCGCAGGCGGAACTGAGGCCCAGGACTGGGTGCAGATGCTTTTAAGAATGTATACAAGGTGGGCTGAGGAGAAGAGATACACCGTAAAAATTCTCGATTTCTTAGATGGTGAAGAAGCAGGTATTAAAAGCGTAACAATTCATGTAATAGGTGAAAACGCTTATGGCTATTTAAGGTCGGAGAAAGGTGTGCACAGATTGGTAAGAATATCTCCATTTGACGCTTCTGGAAGAAGACATACTTCTTTTGCTTCATTAGAAGTAATGCCTGAACTTGATGATGACGTTGAAGTCGACATAGATCCTGACGATTTAAGGGTTGATACGTATAGAGCAAGCGGCGCGGGAGGACAGCATATTAATAAGACCGAATCCGCAATAAGAATAACACACATCCCAACTGGAGTTGTAGTATCCTGTCAGACAGAGCGTTACCAGTTTCAGAACCGGGATACTGCTATGAAGATGCTTAAATCAAAGCTTTTAGAATTAAAGGAACGTGAACATAAAGAAAAAATAGAGGATCTTAAAGGCATACAAATGGATAT
>JAUZPS010000732.1 GCA_030705945.1 Bacillota bacterium | reverse complement strand
GGTTTTTATGAAGGTCAAGAAATATCAGAGCGCTTGTTTCGGTGGTGCTTTGAAAATTTTTAACCATCAGGTTATTGCTTTTTGCGGTGAGTTTCCAGTGAATCTTTTTTAAACTGTCTCCATAAGCATAATTTCTGATGTCTGAAATTGTTGTCATATCTTCAAATTTGTTATTTAATATACTGTTTGTCTCTGAAATATAGTTTGTCTTTAAGTTGAAACGATCCAAATAGATGATTTTGGGGTAGACTGTAATGTATTTTGTCTCGAAATTGTTGTAGGTAAGTTTGAAAATACCTAAAAAATCATCTATCTGAATAGACCTAATACCCACTTCATAGCTGCCTCTGTATTTACATTCAAGGTCAAAAGAGTATTTTTTATCTTTAAACGGCAATAAAGAAAGGTTTTTTGTCTGAAACTGGTTTGTAAATGTTGTGTTTTCACCGCAAAATGATATTTTTATGTAAGGATAAAGAATAAAATCTTCATTATGAACACTGAGCATGTATTTAACTCTATCGCCTTTTATGATAAAGTTTTTATCAATTTCCTGAGTATATTTGAATCTTAGTAAAATAATATATGTATAAATAATTGATATAACAGGCAGTATGATTGCAATATAAAAAAATCTATAGGGAACCTTTCCGCCATAAAAATATACAAATATAAACGCGGCTAAAAATATACTTAAATATAATAGTCTATTTTTTAACATCGAAATCCACCACCGGAACTTTTATTTTTTCTACAATCGACTCAATTATATCCGATGAAGTTATTCTTTTTAATTTCGCTTCCTGCTTTAAAACAATTCTATGAGATAAAACAGGGACAACCATGCATTTAATGTCCTCAGGCGTGACAAAGTTCCTGCTATTGTAGAAAGCCCATGCTTGAGCCGCTCTGAACAAGGCGATTGATCCTCTTGGACTAGAACCTAAAGTGATATCGTTGTTCTTACGGGTGCTCGAAACGATATCTACGATGTAGTCATTTAAAGTTTTATCGACGTAAATACTCTTAATCTCTTCCTGAATCCGTATTATATCTTCACTTGTTGCGACGCTTTTAAGATTGTCTATGGGGTTTTTCTCCTGAAATCTGTTTAGAATATAACTTTCTTCACCTTGTGTAGGATATCCGATTGATATCTTCATAAAAAATCTGTCAAGCTGCGCTTCAGGTAATGGAAATGTCCCAAGATACTCTACAGGGTTTTGGGTGGCAAGGACCATAAAGGGTCTGGGTAGTTTATGCGTTATGCCGTCTACCGTAACCTGATTTTCTTCCATAACTTCAAGAAGGCTGGCCTGCGTTTTAGGAGATGTTCTGTTAATTTCATCCGCTAATATTAACTGGCTCATGACCGATCCCGGACGGTATTCGAATTCTCCCGTCTTTTGATTGTACATGGAAAAGCCTGTTATATCTGATGGCAATATGTCAGGCGTAAACTGAATTCTCTTAAATGACGCGCTTACTGATTTTGCTAGGGAAGATATAAGACTAGTCTTTCCAACGCCTGGAACGTCTTCAATAAGCACGTGTCCATTACAGATCAATGTTATAACAGCAAGTTCAATAGCTTTTCTTTTACCGACAATAACTCTTTCAACATTTTCAACTATGGTTTTTAATATTACAACTGAGTTCTCCATTGAAATCTCCTTTATGATTGTATTTTTATGTTTAATATAATCATCAAATTTATATTTCGTAATGAATATTTATAATCCTCTATGAAATTTAAAAAATATTTCATTCATGCGCAAGTTTAATATTGCAAATAGATGTTGTTAAGGGCGTTTCAAAAAATTCCTTGTTCAAGTTTATACGACGAAAACCCATTATATCAAGTTTTTGAAACGACCAGTTGCTAAGTTTTTTTGATACTATATAAAAAGCAATTAATCTTTTACATTTGCCTATCGCAAAATAACGTTAAAGCGTTCGTTATTTTGCTCCGTCAAATGTAAGATT
>JAUZPS010000731.1 GCA_030705945.1 Bacillota bacterium | reverse complement strand
ATTGACAGCTCCGGACTTACATACATGTGCAGCAGAATCAACGGCGTACAATTGCCAAGAAGTGTTGAGATGCAGTATAAATCCGGAGAGGTTGTCGTTGTAACAAAAAAAAATAAACCCAAAAATGGAGACCTTGTCTTTTTCAGCTCTGACGCGGCGAGGAAGGATGTAGCCCAGGTTGGAATTTTTATAGGCAATGATGAGATTTTAATCGCAAGCAAATCGAAATGTTCTGTTTCAGTAAGCGATATGAACAGTGAATACTTTAAGCAGCGGTTAATGGGTATAAGGCGGATATTTTAATTAGGTAGTATCAAAAAAAACTTAGCAACTGGGAGTTTCAAAAACTTGATATAATGAGCTTTCATCGTATAAAACTTGAACAAGGAATTTTTTGAAACTCCCTAAAAAAAGAATGATCATTGAAGGATTATTGTAGACCAATATAGAAATATACATTGAAAGTTAGTTTCATTGGGGTGGGAAAATGGAATTTAAGACTGATAAAGTTGTACTGATAAGTCACTATTCAGCTGTGAAGCCTTTCAAGTGTAACATTGTTGATACAAGCGATTCTACAATGACCATTCGTTTAACAAAACAATTTTCCATTCTGAATTTCATAGAAGGCGATCCCGCTGTTATCATCATAAATGAAAAAGACAGTGTTATAAATATCGGGTGTAATATAATTTATATTTCTCCTAAAGAAAACCTGTTAAAGCTTAAAATTGATACAATAGAACCTGGTTCTGAGATGAGGCTTCATGAAAGACACCCTGTATCTCTATATGCTGATGTCAGAAGAAAGGGTAAGGATAAAAAATATATTGCGGTTATTAAGGATATGAGCGCATTTGGAATAAAAATATATTCTAAAGAATCTTTTTATTTAAATGATATTTTGCAAATTGATCTGTATATGCAACAGAAAATAATCTTTTTAAAAGGTATTATTCTTAGAAAAAATCAGCATAAGGATTTGTTTGAGTATGGCTTGAGGATTGAATATGATAGCTATGATACTCTTAATTATATTCAAACGTTTATAAAAAATTTGTCTAATGAATGACAAAAAGGTTATTATTGAGTAAGGTAGTATCAAAAAAAACTTAGCAACTGGTCGTTTCAAAAACTTGATATAAGGTAGTATCAAGAAATAAACTGGTCAACTGGGAGTTTCAAAAACTTGATATAATGGGTTTTCATCATACAAAACTTGAACAAGGAATTTTTTGAAACTCCCTAATGGGTTTTCGTCGTATAAACTTTAACAAGGAATTTTTTGAAACGCCCTAAAGAATAGATGTTAAGAGAGGTGTTACGTATGGAAAAGCTAGATAAAATGAGTATTCCTGAGCTGTGGGAATATATACTGGAAATATATGATAAACAGTATTCAGGGTATTCTTCAAATTTGAATCCTTCCGCAAAAAATGAAGACTTTGCGGATATCGAAGAAAAAATGGGGTTTGCGTTGCCAGACGAACTAAAAGCCCTTTATTTTTGTAATAACGGAGATAGAGAAAACCTTGAAGGAAGTATCTTGGGTCTGAGATTTTTACCTGTAGCAGAGATGTTTCTAAATTGGTGCGACTGGCTTTATATTCTAAGGGACAAGGAATTTATGAAAGCCTGTGAGGCTAATTCGGAATCCGTGCCTCAAGGAGCAATAAAGAAAGTGTATGCAAATAGAAAGTGGGTACCGTTTTGCCATGATCAGGAGGGAAATCATATCGGTATTGATTTAGATCCTGATTCAGATGGAACAGTAGGACAAATTATTAACTTTGGCAGGGATGAAGATAAAAAATATGTAATTGCAAACAGTTTTAAAGAGTTTATGATTCTGATTATAAATATACTTGATAAGAAAAAACCGATAATAAAAACAAAAAGAAGAAGAATATATGTAAGTTTGGATGACTGTCACCCAATAAGATTGTTTACATCCAACAGAATTGACATTTAAATGACCGGAGCGAGTT
>JAUZPS010000730.1 GCA_030705945.1 Bacillota bacterium | reverse complement strand
TCCATAGTCCTGGAAATTGGTATCCAGATCGATTTTTGAGGAAGGAATCCTTAATATGTCTTCAAAAACCTGTTTTAAATAGTTTTCTGTTTCTTCCAGTAAATCACAGTTTTCCAGTACGTGTTCCATTCCCGTATATTCCGGGTTTTTTGAAGAGAAGACCTGCAAGAAAAGCTCCCTTAGCGTGACTTGAAGCCCATAACTCACAATCAGTTGCAAGTTATCCGATCTTATGGAAGATTTGAACAGATCTATGCCATTTTCTGCAGGCATAGGTTGTATTCCGTAGCGCTCATACAATGCAGCGCGCTCGGCTTCCGATACCTGCATTCCTCCTTCTGCCCACAAAGGCCAGTTGATCGATATTGTTTTTCCCGAGCGCGCGCCCTTCACACATTTACGCTCTCTTAATGCAGCATAGCTGTCCATAAAGCCGTTTGCAAAAGCGTAATCGCTTTGTCCCGGATTTCCGAGAACAGCTGCTGTTGAGGAAAACATGACAAAAAAGTCAAGCTTTTCTTCCCGTAACGCCATGTCAAGATTCACCGCGCCGTATATTTTCGGAGCCATAACCTGATGGATATCATCTGGATCCTTTTTCAGTACATACCCATCTCTGATAACTCCAGCGGCATGTATAACCCCATTGATTTCTCCAAAACGATCCTTTATTGTTTCTACCAGTTTAACGGTTTCTTCATAATTGGAAATATCCGATTTGATATATACAATCTCCGCCTGGTTTTTATTAAGGCGCCTGATCAACTTTTCCTTTTCCTGCCCCAACTTCGAACGACCTGCCAATATAACCCTTGCTTTATATTCTTCAGCCATGTATTTTGCAAAAACAAGCCCCAGTCCTCCAGCGCCTCCTGTAATCAAGTACACGCCATGCTCCTTCAAAGCTACTTCGCTGTGGTTTTCTTCTCCCAGCGCAAGCTCTTTCAGCGCCTTCACATACCTGATTCCGCCATGGTAACAAACCTCCGCTTCATCGGCGCTCCCATCCAACTCATTCAAGGCAGCATTCAAGATTTCTCCAGTGTCTGTAGCTTGACGGCCTTCAGGTGAAATAATCCCCACAGTTTTATAATGAAATTTCGGGTTTTCCAGACGTAGGGTCCTTACGAACCCGCCTGCAGCCTCATTACAGGGATGGCTCCCACCTTCGCGCAATCTATCATATAGATAAAGCAGGGTGACATCTCCTTTTATTTTTTGCTTCATCAGCTCCTGGCTTATAAATGTCAGGGAATAAATGCTCTGGTTGAAGGCTTCTTCCATTGAATCATTTAAATCCAGATTCATGTTTCCTCTGGACCACATGTGAATGATGTTGCCATAGATCCTGTTTTGCTCTCCAAGGCTCTTGAACAGCTGACTATAATGGTCCCGGCAGCGCATATCCATTTCATAAATACCGTTTCCGGCTTCTTTATAGGCTTTCCCGGACTTTACCAGTATTATATCCGGGGCGCTCCCTGCTCCTAGCTTCGACCGCTCTATCCATTCATTATATAAATTCATGTCGTTGTCAAAAATAATCACAGGCTTTAAGTCTGCTGCTCCTTTTGTATGGTTCGACGGGGCTTGCTCCCAGACCACTTCATGGCATACGACACCCATAGCATTTTTGTTATCCAGCTTATCCCTCATATAAACCTCCCCTGCTTTTCCTCAATCTTCTCTATATTTCAAACTCTCTAATCTTTTTCTATTTCTCTGCCTTTTTTCAACTTCTCTGCTTTATTTCTATTTCTCTACTCTACTTCAATTCCTCTGCTTCATATCTAATTCTCTAACCTGCTTCAATTCATCTGCTTTATATCAATTTCTCTAACCTGTTTCAACTTCTCTGCTTTATATCAATTCCTCTAACCTGTTTCAACTTCTCTGCCCCTTCCCTTCAGCTAGTTCAAAATATCGTTATCATTCCCTCTGTATTTAATTGATTTCCTTTCCATGTAATCTGTCATGCAGGCGCATACCTTTCCAGACAGGTCCATTAACCATATATTGAATCT
>JAUZPS010000073.1 GCA_030705945.1 Bacillota bacterium | reverse complement strand
CCATTTTACAACCTTATCCAACTCATCATCTTGAGAGACTTTTTTTCCGTTTTTATCTATATATTTAAACCCAGTTGATAAATACTTCTTTGCCTCATTTTTATAAGTCAAATCAACCACATGATAATCAACATTATTGTCAGCTTCAATATACCCCTTAGCCTTCCTTATCAAATCCATCAAATACGCTTGAGTAAAATGTTTTACAACTTCCTTATTTGACATATACTGACCGCTCATTACATTTGTCTCAACCTTCTGATTTTCCGGATAAGAGTTCAATCTACTCCTTTGCGCTTGTGTCAGAGGAGGCATAACATATGTACCGTCAGTCAGATCCTGTTCTCTTTCAATCTCCTTATAGTATGCCTTCATCTTCACTCTGTACTCTTCGGGGTTATCTCTGTATTCTAACGCTCTTACTATCATTTCAGTAACTTCTGCCCTTGTTGCGGTCTGCAGCGGTTTAAATGTTCGCGCCTTTTTGCTGTAATATCCTCTAATCAAATATTCATTAAAAGCAGTGTCGATCCACTTCGTATCAATTCCTGAAGCATCGGAAAACACCAGACTTCCTGCTGCCTGAGGCTCAAGTTTCAGCATTTTGCAGATCATCTTAGCCATATCTTTTCGTATCATGCTTTCATCGAACACATATCCATCGCTATCTTCAACTATCCCGAGCTCCTTTGCTTTCGTAATGTAATTTTTGTACCAGACATCCTTATCAAGTTCCTGCCTGTATCCTGCGGCAGCGAGCATAAGTTTTATAAACTCGGCTGTCTTGATAGGATTTTTGGGTTTGAAAGTTCCGTCATTATATCCATCTATACCGTTTAAGCCAACAAGTTTAGAAAGGTTGTTTGTGTACCAGTCGCCAGCTTTTATATCCTTAAATTTTTTTGACGAGTAACTTACAAGACTGCTTATCTTATCGTTTACAAGCTTTATTGTAGGTTCCTGTCCATTAAAAATAGAATTTAAAGCAGGGTCGTTTGAAACCCCATTCACATAGTTTACATTTACTAAAACAAAAAATAAAACCAACAATAAAGAAACAGCTTGAATAAGTTCTTTTCTCTTCATTTTGTGGATCCTCCCGGATTATTATTTAATTCATTTTAAGATTGGGAATTTGGATAGAATGTACACAATTTACAGTACTTAAATATAATTATATCATGATTAGGAATGTTTTTGAAATAAAAACTTTGTTTTTTTTATATTTTTGAACTAAATAAAAAGCAATTAATCTTTTACATTTGCCTATCGCAAAATAAAGTTAAAGCGTTCGTTATTTTGCTCCGTCAAATGTAAGATTAATAGTGCTTTTTATATAAATAAGGTCGCGAAAAAGATTTTACATTAAAAATTCATTCAATATGTCTGCATTTTACTATCAAAGCTGAACGCAAAAATCCCAATTGACAAACAACAAAAAATTTGATAACATAACAAAAAAATATAGTTAAATGTATTGATAGGGAAAAAAACTGATGTATGTCGCCCCAGAGAGCTGTTGGATGCTGAAAAACAGCGCGCATAGCAGGTATTAACTCACCCTTGAACAATTGCCTGAAAGCTTCACAAGCTGTCAAAATGGCTGAAGCAAGTAGGCGCTATCGGGTTTCTCGCCGTTATTTCGAGAAGGCATGAGTCATTTTGACTTTATGTCGTTAAGTGGGTGTGTTTAATACCAATATGAGTGGTACCACGGAAGTGTAACGCTTTCGTCTCTAACAAAGATGTTGAGAGATGAAGGCTTTTTTTGTCCCTGACTATGGAACAATAAGCTGTCCGCCGATATGCGGATGAAGAAATTTTAGGAGGAATTAAAATGAAACTTGCGTTTTCAACTCTCGGTTGCCCCGACTTTAGTTGGATCGATATCTATTCTATGGCCAAAGACCTTGGTTTTGACGGCATTGAAATTCGCGGACTTGGCAACGAAATATTTGCGGTTCAGGCGCAACCTTTTACCGAATCCCAACTGCCGTATACTATTAAAAAGCTCTCTGAATTGCGCATTGAAATTCCCTGTCTCTCTTCAGGCTGCTGCCTTAAGTTTGCTGAAAATTCAGAGAAAAATTATGAAGAGATTGTACAATACATCGCGCTCGCTTCTAAACTTGGAACACCTTATATCCGTGTACTTGCAGACCTTCAGCCTCAACCCGAAGGAGATGTTGATGACGCAGTTGTTCTTGCTGCTCTACATAGACTGATTCCTGTAGCTGAAGAGAAGGGTGTGACGCTTTTAGTTGAAACTAATGGCGTCTATTCCGACACAGCGCGCTTGTGCAAACTGCTTGATCAGGTTGCAAGCGATGCGGTTGCGGCTCTCTGGGATACTCACCATACATACAGGTATGGTGGTGAAAACCCTGGAAAAACTGTTCACAATCTCGGCGCTTATATTAAATATGTACACATTAAGGATTCCATTGTTGAGAATGGCAAGACACAGTATCGTATGATGGGCGAAGGAGATTTGCCTATAGACGATATGATGATGGCGTTGAGATCCATTAATTACGACGGTTTTGTATCACTCGAATGGGTTAAACGCTGGGCAGCTGATCTTGATGACGCCGGTGTTGTATTCCCAAACTTTGCAAACTATATGAGTCGATATACTCAAAACAGCTCAATTAAGGGACATTTATTTGATAACAACGCAAAAACCGGAAAGTATATCTGGGAAAAAGATACGCTGATTGACTTGACCTTCCCTCAGGTGCTTGATCGCATGGTTGACGAGTTTCCCGATCAGTATGCCTTCAGGTACACAACAATGGATTATACAAGGACCTATTCCCAATTTCGTGATGATGTAGATAACTTTGCTCGTTCCCTCATTGCGCTTGGCGTAAAACCCGGGGATCATGTATCTATTTGGGCTACCAACGTTCCCCAGTGGTATATTACTTTCTGGGCAGCTACCAAGATCGGCGCTGTGCTTGTTACTGTTAACACTGCCTACAAGATTTATGAAGCTGAGTACCTTCTACGTCAGTCGGATACACACACACTTGTTATGATAGATGGCTATAAGGACTCTGACTATGTTGGCATTATAAAGGAATTATGCCCTGAATTAGAGACATCAGAGCCTGGAAAACCGCTGTATTTAAAAAGACTTCCTTTCCTTCGCAATATTATTACAATAGATTCGAGACAAAACGGCTGTCTCACTTGGGACGACGCTATTAAATTGTCTGAAAAAGTTCCTATTGAAGAGGTTTTCCGCCGCGCGATTGCCATCAACAGGCATGATGTCTGCAATATGCAGTACACCTCCGGAACCACAGGATTCCCCAAGGGTGTTATGCTCACCCACTATAATGTTGTTAATAACGGCAAAAACATCGGCGATTGCATGGATCTTTCAACTGCTGACCGCATGATGATTCATGTACCTATGTTCCACTGTTTCGGTATGGTTCTTGCCATGACGGCTTCAATGACCCACGGCGTTACCCTATGTCCGATGCCTTATTTCTCACCAAAGCTGTCGCTAGAATGCATCAACAAAGAGAAGATTACATGTTTCCACGGAGTTCCTACAATGTTTATTGCAATGCTTGAACATGAGGACTTCTCAAAGACGGATTTTTCGCATATGAGAACAGGTATAATGGCTGGCAGTCCTTGTCCTGTTAAGGTTATGCAGGATGTAGTTGATAAGATGAACATGACCCAGATAAGTATTGTGTTCGGGCAGACTGAGGCTTCTCCAGGATGTACCCAGAGCCGTGTTGATGATCCTATTGATGTGCGTGTAAATACAGTGGGACGCGCTCTTCCAGGCGTTGAGTGCAAGATCGTAGATCCCGAAACTGGAGAAGATTTACCTGACAATGTGGACGGCGAATTTGTAGCGCGGGGTTATAACATCATGAAAGGTTACTACAAGATGCCAGAAGCAACTGCTGCAGCCATTGATAAAGACGGATGGCTGCATACCGGCGACCTCGCAAGGCGCGATGAGAACAGAAACTACAAAATTACCGGACGTATCAAGGATATGATCATCAGAGGCGGCGAAAATATATATCCAAAGGAAATTGAGGATTTTATATATACCCATCCTAAAGTTAAGGATGTTCAAGTAATAGGAGTGCCTGACAAACAGTACGGAGAAGAAATTATGGCATGCGTAATACTAAAAGATGGAGCAGACTTGACTGTTGAGGAACTTAAAGATTTTATCCGTTCACACATTGCAAAGCACAAAACTCCAAAATATATCGACTTTGTTACCGAATTTCCGATGAATGCAGCCGGAAAGATTATGAAATACAAAATGCGTGAGAATGCAGTTGAAAAATTGGGCTTACAAGCTGATAGCCGAATTGTTACAGCGTAATAAAGCCATAAATGAGCAGAGAAAATTTCTTCTCTGCTCATTTTTTATTTTCACGCGTCTTGCGCATGGAAATTATATTATAGATAAAAAGCAATTAATCTTTTACATTTGCCTATCGCAAAATAACGTTAAAGCGTTCGTTATTTTGCTCCGTCAAATGTAAGATTAATAGTGCTTTTTATATAGATAGCCAAATGTAAAATTAAGTTTTTATCATACAAAACTTGAACAAGGAATTTTTTTAAAAGACCCTTATTGACATATACAGTAACACTGTATATAATATAACTATACAGTCCAACTATATAGTTATATTATATATAAGAAGGTGCATAGATTGGTAAAACGAGATAAAAATCTGCCTCTTACCGAAACAGTTTATTATATTCTTTTGGCATTGCTTCAACCTGCGCATGGTTACATAATTATGCAAAAAGTAGAAGAATTAAGCGACGGTCAAGTCAGAATGGCGGCAGGAACCTTATATGGAGCAATTGAAAACCTATTGAAATTAAAATTTATTACCCCCTGTCAAAGCGATGACAGTCGACGTAAAGTCTATGTCATTACAGAAGAGGGTAAAAGGCTGCTTCATCTTGATTATGAAAGAATGAGCCATATGATTAAAGTAACTGAGCAAAATTGGGAATAAGCAGGGAGGTATCATTGTGAATAAATTTAAGTTTTATATAGACCTTGACAAAGAAGAAAAATGGCTGAATAAGATGGCGAAAGCTGGTTGGGAGCTAAAGGACAAATTCTGTTGCTATACGTTCCAAAAAGCTGCCCCAAGTGATACTATAATAAAGATTGATTACCGTAATTTTAAAACATCCAGAGATTTTGTTGATTACCTAGCTCTTTTCAAGGATAGCGGCTGGGAACATATTGCAGGCTCCAAATCCTCAGGCGCTCAATACTTTAAAAAAATAAGCAATGACGGCGACGAAGATATATTTTCCGATATCCCTTCTAAAGCCGCTCGATACAGAAGGATTTCAAATATGTGGCTGACAATGGCTATATCCTATATACCATTATTTATTAGCTTAACCGCAACAAAATCCATCGATACCTCAACATTTCTTAATCCAAAATTACTATACTATACACCAGGGCTATGGGAAAAAAACGGAATTAGCTTTCTTTGTTCATTCTTATTTGAAACACCCTTTGCAATGATGAGAGGAATTTCTTGGCTCTTCTTCCCTGTCATGATTATTTTATATTTCATTTTCACTATAAAAGCCGAAATAAAATACCGAAAAGCAAGCTATTAAGGATTTTTTGAAACACTCTTATTCAAGTTACAGAAAAATGTAAAAATGCATATGGTAATTATATATAATTTATAATATATAATATATAATTTAATTTATGGGATCAAAACGTATATAGGAGGATAAAAATGAGTTTTTTAGGCAATATTATCTGGCTTTTATTAGGGGGACTGGTAGCAGCAATTGCATGGGCTGTCGCTGGCCTGATTTTATGTGTAACAATTATCGGTATACCCTTTGGCGTTCAGTGTTTTAAAATTTCAGCGCTTGTCTTATGGCCTTTTGGAAAAGAAATTGAAATCGGTAATTTTGGTGTCGGCGGATTGCTTTTTAACATCCTATGGATCATTCTCTTCGGGTGGGAATTTGCAATCGCTCATCTAGTTACAGGCGTAATTTTTTGTATATCAATTATAGGAATACCCTTTGGGCTTCAGCATTTTAAACTTGCCCAACTTGGACTCATACCTTTTGGCGCAAAAATACGTTAATATGTCTAACTTTCCTTTACCCAGCTATTATAATAAACATTCGTAATAGCTGGGTAAAATATTTCATGCAACAGGTACCGAACAATACGAACTTTCCTAGCAAACCCCCACAGAGGCATTGGATGTTTGCTTCTGAAAATGTAAGATGCTCATCATATTATATATAATCTACTCAACTTTCCCACATCATTAATATTCTTGCGACCATATTATCATGACGTTAGGTAGTATCAAAAAAATAAACTGGTCAACTGGGAGTTTCAAAAACTTGATATAATGGGTTTTTATCATACAAAACTTGAACAAGGAATTTTTTGAAACTCCCTTACGCCTATCAAATCTATATCCAAATGTAATTGAAATTAATAACTGTTTTTATGGCTGCTTAATTTGAAGTGTGAGAGTTGAGTAATTTAATAAAAACTTATCTCCGTGTAATCAATTTCGCCCAATAACCTTTCAATTGATTCTATCCTATCTATTCCTGACTTTTTTAAAAATTCCACAAAGCAAATATGCCATTCAACCCTGCTTTCCTTTTTCTCTGAAATTACGCTTCTGAGGCCTCGAAAGTCGCTCCTTATCTCCTCATAAAGCGCCATTTTTGCAAGTATAGCAAGTTCCATATCCCCTAATTCATTAAACAATGCTTCAAACTCTTTCCCAAAGAGACAATCGGATGCCAATAAATCAACAAAGTCATTTAGGGATTCAATTCCAGACTTTATTAAAGCAATCTTGTCTTCTGTATTTTTAAGCTTCATCAACTTCTTAATAAATAAATTAAAATCCTCGATCTTCATTTCTTTGCCATTTTCAAACAAAATAGTATAGCCCTTCTTTATCTCTTCCTTTTCAGTTAAAATAATGCCTCTTAATGAATCAATTCTAACTAACCTGATTACCCTTTGAGTAAAAACAGTTTTATACCGGTATATATAATCCAGTATATTTAATTCGCAGATATTCATGTTTTTAACAAGTTTTTCAACCGTCTGACATATATATTTATCAATTTCAGAGTCATCTAAAGCTTTAAGTTTGCCACTTAACAGATCAAAATGATATTGAGAAATTCTAAGCCCCTCTGGTATACCCGCAAGAATTGCAAATACCGCGTTATTAAAAACCAGTTCAAAGATATTGATCAATTCAATTTTATAATCCATTCCTATTGTTCTGCCAAAATCGGAAAGTAATTTCTCAATATCCTCTGAGTTAAAATATTTGCAAAAGGCATTTTCAATCCATAAATGCTCAAGATAGTTTTTCATGTACAATATTCCGTTGATGCTCATATCATCAAAAGTCAATTGATAATCTATACTGGCAGCCCCATTATGAGCATCGAAAACTATCCCGCAGTTTGTAAAATACAGAGGAATATCTTCATTTATCGTATGATCATAGGATTCAAGTCCCACATTCAATTTATTTTTTCTAACTTTTTTATATAGCTCTCTGGCTTCTTCAAGCCACCTGCTTACGCTTTTTACTCCTCTTTCATATAATTTACTAATTTGCAGGCTCTTAAGGTGGCATATTGCTTCCTCAGGGCTATCACAACCTAAAGCATAAGCGTCAATACAATATAAAATTGAGTTCAATATACTTTCTGCGGTATATGCGCAAACAGAAGAGCTTTCCCCCTTTGTATACCTTGCTATTAATTCTTTCAGAATCTGCATTATTTGAATTTGAATATTATTTATCTCTTCCCTACTCATTAATCCAACCCGGAAAGACTCATTTAATAGAGCTATTGTATATTGACTTTTTTTGAGGTTTGTTGAATTTATTTTGCTCTGAACGGCCAGTGTCTGACCGCTATTGTCCCTCTGTTCCATTACCTATTCCTCCCCTCCTAACCCAGCTTCAGCAGTATGAGCTTTTCTCCTGAAATCGTGTATAAATTCCTCAAGACAGCTTTTGAGAAGTTCAAGAGAGCCTCCGCATAAATTCTCATAATAATCTTTGATAATACATATTAATTTATCATCAGAAATCATATCTTCTGTTTCGTTTTTCATATAGTAGAATATCTCCTGAAATTCATTCAGTACAGATACATAGTTCTCTTCATTGATAAAAGTAGAAGTATAAAAGTTTTCAATCAACCCAAGCGCAACTTCAATCCCCATATCGACCCTTCCAAGGCTGTTCAAAATATTATTTCTTGCCTCGATAATGCTTTCTGCGCCCTCAGGAGTCAATACAAGGCCATAGTCTTTTGTCCTTTCATTGCATTTGAGCAGTTCGTTGACGAACGTCTCCTTTAATAATGGGTTTAATGAGTTTAAAACCATAGGCAAAAACATAATTTCTACTCCTCTCTAAATTATAAAAAATTTTTATTTTGTGTTGACAAACATTTGCTTTTGTGATATAGTAATACTGAGAAGTTTTATCCATATTACATTCAACTAATTATAATTCCTTTTCAGGGTAAATGTCAAATATAACTTTAATAGCGCTTTTAATATATAATTAAAGATAAGTCGTCTCAAAATATAAAATATCCAACTGCGAAATAACCCTGATCTTGGTTATTTGAGCAATTGGATAGACAATCTGGAGTGACTTATCTTTTAATTTGTCGTAAACATTTTAAATTATTTATTACCATCATAGACACCTTAGTCCAATAACTAAAAATAGTACTTTCTCCATATTGGAATCGGAAGTAATTTTTCAATCATTCCTTAATTTCTTTAGCATCCATGCCATATTTTCTCCTAAATTCTCAAATGTGTGTTTTCCCTCTTCATCCTTTTGAATTTCTCCAATATCTCTGGCAACTGTCATATTCCAATAACTTGATGTAGCAATAGGCATTTCAGCAATACCAAAGAAAAAGTTGATGGCTGAGTATACAAAGTTTGCTCCAGAGCGTCTCACTGCCACAACAGGAGCTCCAACCTTATGTTTTAATAAACCATTATTTGCTTTTGACACATAGCCGCATCTATCGATAAATGCCTTTACTTCAGTAGTTACATTGCTAAAGTAAGTCGGTGAGCCTATGATGATCCCATCTGCGTCAAAAACTTTTTGCAGAATATCATTTAACCCATCCTTCTCAATTGCGCAGCGTCTGTTTTTATTTTTGAAACACCCGCCGCATGCTCTGCAGCCGTGTAAAAGCATACCTCCAAGCTGAACAAATTCAACTTCGATACCATTTTTGACAAGTACCTTTTCAATAATTTCAAGACTCTGTTTAGTATTGCCATTTTCCCTTGGACTTCCGTTTATTGCAATAACCTTCATGATAGCCATCAACCCCTATATATTTTTAATCATTCTTTATCAAAACGTTTTCAATTTCACCTATGTAAAGTCTATGGTAGTCTTTTCCGGGGTAATTTTTTGCAATTTCCGGATCCAAAAAATTTTCCGGGTTAATATCCTGAAAGTATAGTTTTTTGGTTATTATCACCAATCTTGACTCTTTAAAATAAACCTTTCCTGGCATTTCTCCAATAGGCGTTATCCCTGCCTCAGCTACTTTGTTTATATCTCTTCCCGATTTAGACCCGCATAATTTTAATACATCACGGTACTCTTGACCAAAAAATGATAATGTAAAATTATTTTGTTTCTCAAGAAATTCATAAGTATACCTTTGAGGTCTTACAAAAATAAACGCGACTTTTTTACCCCATAACACTCCAAAGCCACCCCAACTAGCAGTCATAGTATTATGCTTTTCTAATGTTCCAGCTGTGATAAGCGTCCAATCTTCGCCAATCAACTTAAAAACGTTTTCACTTATATCTTCAGGACTTATTGATTTAAATATTTCACTCATAGCTTTTCTCCTTATTAGCATCGCCAGTTTGCTCCTAGCCACAGCTGCTTTTTTATTATTTATTCTCCCTTAATACAGACTTCCAGATTAAGCCTATTTAACTTTTCTTCAATAATTAGCTTAGAAACATTAATTCCTTTTACCTTGAAAACCTTCAATAAATCTTTTCTAATCTTGTCTGCAACATTGTTATCACGATTTTTAAAAATTAATTTACTAATAATCATACTTTTACCTCCATAACAACTTTCCAATTAGTTAATAATTTTAGTAAATTAATGATATATCATTTCCCAAAATTTGTATAATATTTCCATTTCAACTTTCAATTATATAAGGGCGTTTCAAAAAATTCCCTGTTCAAGTTTATATGATGAAAACCCATTATATCAAGTTTTTGAAACGATCAGTTATTTTTTTGATACTATATAAAAAGCAATTAATCTTTTACATTTGCCTATCACAAAATAACGTTAAAGCGTTCGTTATTTTGCTCCGTCAAATGTAAGATTAATAGTGCTTTTTATATACCTAATATTATATAATTATTGACACCTAACTGTAAAGTTCTAAATCAGTTGGCTTTATTGGTTCTCTTTGAGCTTAAGGATCAAAAAATTCCTTGTTCAAGTTTTTATGATAAAAACCAATAATATCTAGTTTTTGAAACGATCAGTTGATTAGTTCTTCTGATACTGCCAAGTTTATATTTTCTTAACTTTTTTATCAAGCGCTTTCCCAAAACTATACCATGAATCCCGAATCTTGTATCTCATTTCTTCATCCAAAGTACGTTCGATGACATCATTTAGTTGTTTTTTCATCTCAAAATATTCCGGCAGATTAAAATCTTGTTTCTCGAGAACTTTCTCCATTTCATTGATCCAACTGTTAATGTGTTCTGACCCTAAGTAGTCCGTTGTCACCTTTTTCTTTAGATGAGCGACTACCAATTTAACTGCTTTTCGTTTAATGTCATAATCTGTCATTTCCTTTTTCGCATTCTCTTTCATCATTTTAAACACCCCTATGTAAATATGTTGTTTGTTTGAGCTTTGTGAAGGCTAATACATAAAACTTACGTAGGCATGTAAGCTTTATTCAAATATATAAGTTGCGAAAAAGATTTTACATTAAAAATGCAGTTAATATGTCTGCATTTTACCTATCAAAGCTGAACTTTTCGAAACTTATGAATCAAGGTATATATTTTGCAATATAAAAAATGTATGTAAAATATTTCTTGCAAAATATATATATAAAAAGCACTATTAATCTTACATTTGACGGAGCAAAATAACGAACGCTTTAACGTTATTTTGTGATAGGCAAATGTAAAAGATTAATTGCTTTTTATATAGATGAATTTATCGCGTTTTATAAATGGCGGAAATGTATTTTAATATATTACAATTAATTGCATCACAGTATTTGTATAATTAAACCAATTATAAAACACGTAAAAAAATATACTTTGAAATATATTATTCTATTTCAAAGTATATAATGTATTAATTGTATAATTATTGTATAATTAATACATATTATATATTAGTATTAATTATTTTGCAAATTCTGTATTTATTTTTGATCAATATGTTATAACTTTTTTATCCTTAAGTTTATTTTTGTCAATACCATCTTCTTTGGATTTTGGAACAGAAATAGTATTTGGATTTCCGTCACTAACATACTGATCAGCCTTTGACAAGTTTTTAAGCCACCATGCTAAGTCCGCGTCAACAGGTTTAATACCTGACGCTCTGACTCTATGCGTCGATAATGGATTAAAACTCTTACTTATCGGTGAATATGTCGGATCCCAACCGACCTCAACAATCACCTGATTTTCATAATCAACGCCTTGATATGAGCCCTTGACTACATATCCTTGTAAAGATTTTGTCGGTTGACCAAAAGGCAATGAAAAAGTGTTAAATTTGTAACCTGGAACTAATTCCAACATTTTCTTTTGATTTCCGCCAATTTCTTCCTCAATCTTATCGGCTGACTTTATTTCATTGAGGTGAACATGGGTTAATGTATGATTTCCGATATCAAAACCTTTATCAACTAAGTACTTGAGACGTTCAGGTAGAGCGCCTTCTCCATTAAAAGTTTCGCCGCCTAAGTTGACAAAAAAGGTTCCCTTTAAACCAAAATCAGGATGAGTCTTGTTGAACTCCTCCATAATTCCAACAGCTGATTTGCTGTTAGCTACAAGCGCATCACCACTTTTGACGAGGTTAAACTGTCCGGCGCTTCCATCGTCGAAAGTAAATACCATTGGAATACAGCCTGCTGGAACATTAATATTATTGTTTAAATAATCATTCATGCTGATAAGTCTATAACCCTTATCATAAAGGTCTCCAAGAAGCTGTTTAAAGCTGTCAAATGTTGTGGTATATTCACCCTTATCATATTTTGTAGGAGTGAATGATTCAACAAAATTATGGAACATGACTACCATAATCTTTCCCATTTCATTTGGCTTTACTTTTGTTAAGTCAATCTTTGGAGCCTCTGTAGCTGCTAGCGGAGTAGCAATAGTACTTGGTTTCTGACCTACTTCCATGTTTTTTGTAGGGCTATCCGCAACATTCTTTTCCTGCTCGTTTACATTTGAACATCCTGATAAAACTACTATCAGACTAAGCAATAACAATAATCTTCTTCTAAAATATTTTTTCATTTGTACTCACTCCATTCCAAGAAGTATTTTAATTATATATCAATATGTTCAGTTATTTCAAATGAAATTTGTACCTCGTAAGAACAAATGTTTATTACAATTTAAAACTATATAAGTTACGAAAAAGATTTTACATTAAAAATGCAGTTAATACGTCTGCATTT
>JAUZPS010000729.1 GCA_030705945.1 Bacillota bacterium | reverse complement strand
ATAACAATAAGATATCGAACAGAACTGATGTTGTTTACCTAAAAGGCTACAGCGACAGATTATTGAGTGTTTTAAAGAATATTATGGAAGATAAAGCAGATCAGTTGGAAAACATTAAGGCTATTGATATATGAAAGCCTTACTTATGAAGATGTTTTATTGAATATAAAAATTATTTTGTAATGCAACAAATTTGACACTATCGCTTCTTCCAATTCTGGGAGAAGGATATCGCTTCACTGTTAAGCGACTAACAGTGAAAAGAAATATAAGAAATAAGGTGAATTATATTGTTTAGAAAATATCCGGAAATGAAGACATTATTTAAATTAATACCATCCGATACAAAGGGGAAAAAATGGGATGCAACCTCTGGAGAAATTTTACCGGAAACTGCTCCCCTTCATTTTTTACCATTAGAAGATTTGGTTTTTACAGAAAAAATTGATGGAACAAACATGGGAATCAGAATATCTGATGGCCTTGTCACTCATATTCAAAAGAGAGAACATATATGCAGCCGAGAAGATAATAGTGATAAGTTCTATTTTGAAGTTGGAGATATAATCTCGAGGGAAATTGAAAATAAAGGTATTTCTCAACTAAGAGACGTAATTATATACGGAGAGCTTTGTGGACCAAAGATTCAAAAGGGCGGAAACTATTTTGATGACAGGAAGTTTATCATATTTGACATATTTGACGAAAAGACTGATAGGTTTTTTACATGGGATGCCGTTACGCATTTTGCCAAGGAATTAGGACTGGAATCTGCTCCTGAAGTTATATACGATAAGTCCGACTTACAAGTAGAGAATGTAAAGGAATTTATACTCGCTCAAAAGTCAGTTTACAACGAAAACTTTGGCGCAGAAGGTCTTGTAATAAGATACAGAAAAGATACTTTACCACACAGGAGATGGATGGCAAAGATCAGAAAGAAAGACTTTAGAGATAATTAACATATAGATAAGCAAATGTAGAGTTAGTTTTATTCTAGTCGTGCTGAACAGCCGAAGTATGGCTATTCCGGGTCGCTTGCGCGATCAAGCATAGCAGAATGACCAGCCAAAGCGAAACTGTATAAAGCTTTACATTTGGTTATCTATTTATCAATAATAAAGAGGGGCTCGTGAAATGAATTACATAATTTTTGATTTGGAAGCTACCTGCTGGGAAAATGAAAATGGCAGGAAAAGCGAGATTATAGAGATTGGAGCTGTTAAGTTAAATTATAAATTGGAGAAAATAGCTCTCTTTTCTAAATTTGTAAAACCGGTCATAAATCCGGAATTATCAGATTTTTGTACTAAGCTTACTACAATTAAACAAAGCGATGTAGAAAATGCAGATATATTTGAAAAAGTCATCAAGGAATTTGAAGATTTTATAGGAGAAGATGGCTATTTATGCTCATGGGGATTTTATGACAAAAAACAGATTTTAGCCGAATGTACCTTGAAGGATTACTCGGGAAAAATTGTTAATTTGCTCGAAAAACATATCAGTGTTAAACATCAATTCGCAAAAATAAGGGAAATTAGACCTTGTGGAATGAGTTATGCTCTTGAATTGCTTGGATTAAAACTTGAAGGAACCCATCACAGAGGAATTGATGACGCATTGAATATTACTAAAATTTTCAAAGAGGTATTTGAGGAGTTAAGATTTTAACATTGAGAAGATTTATAAAGTTGACCAAAAGATTAGAAAATCGCTGGATATGGATTAAAAGAAGGTGAAAGATTATGTTGAACGATATTATAAAATACCCTAGAACAAATCATATTGAAGGGTCAAGGTTCCAAACAGGAGATGAAAATTTAGATAGCATACCTTTTAAGAATATTGCAAATAGATTTTTGGTAATTGAAGAAAAAATAGACGGGGCAAATAGTGGAATTAGCTTTAGTGATGACGGAGAAATGCTGCTGCAGAGCCGTGGCCACTATTTAACAGGCGGTGGAAGAGAAAAGCATTTTAAACTCTTTAAGACTTGGGCAAACGCTCATTCATCAGAGTTATTT
>JAUZPS010000728.1 GCA_030705945.1 Bacillota bacterium | reverse complement strand
GAATTTTTTGAAACGCCCTAAGTCACTCAACTTTACCAATCTAAATTAAAAAGTCAAAAAAACAAGCCATAAATTCAACTACATTTGGATATAAATTTAATAGGCGCATGTCTGTAGGAATGTTGTTTCAAGTATGTTAATATTGTAAAAAATTTAAGTTACTTAAGGTGATTCAATGGATAGGGTTTGTATTTACTTAAGGAAATCCAGAACAGATGAGGAAATCGAAAGGGAGCTTGGCGAAGGGGAAACTCTTGCCAAACACAGAAAAGCGCTACTAAAATTCTCCAAAGAAAATCATCTTGATATAGTAAAAATCCGCGAAGAAATAGTTTCTGGCGAAAGTCTTATTCATCGTCCCCAAATGCTTGAGCTTCTTAAAGAAGTTGAACAAGGGATATATGGCAGTGTGCTTGTGATGGACATGGAACGTCTGGGCAGAGGCAACATGCAGGAGCAGGGTCTTATTCTTGATACATTCAAAAAGTCAAAAACCAAAATAATCACTTTAAGAAAAACTTATGACTTAAATAACGATTTTGACGAAGAATATTCTGAATTTGAGGCATTTATGTCCCGAAAAGAATTTAAAATGATAAACAGAAGACTGCAGGGTGGCCGCATAAGGTCTGTTGAAGAGGGAAACTATATAGGCGCCTATCCCCCATACGGCTATATAATAAACGTGGATAAACATACCAGAACACTAACCCCTCATCCGGATCAGTCCGAAGTAGTTAAATTGATATTTGATTTATACGTTAATCAAGACATGGGCGCCGCTAAAATCTCCGAAGAATTGACAAAGCGTGGATGTAGGACTTATACGGGAGCGGACTGGGATCGTTCAGTAATATCAAATATTTTAAAAAATCCTGTTTATACCGGAAAAATTCTTTGGAAAAGGAAATGTATAAGAAAATCTGCCGATCCCAATAAATCCAAAGACACATACACCCGTCCGCAAGATGAATGGATTATTTCAAACGGCAAGCACCCGGCTTTGGTTAGCAACGATGTATTTAACAGAGCTCAGGAGATTATTAAAGGAAAATACCATGTTCCATATCAAAGCTCTAACGGAATGAGTAATCCATTAGCCGGAGTAATCATCTGTAAAATATGCGGTTCCAAAATGAAATATAGACCCTATGGAAATAAAGAGCCTCATATTGTATGCATTAAAAAATGCGGCAATAAAAGCAGTAAATTTAAGCATATTGAAGCGCAAATACTCTTATCGTTGGAGGAACTTACAAGAAAATACGCTTTACTTGCTAAAGAAAATCCGATAGATGAAAATAATCAGCTGCAGCTATTAAATAAAAATCTTCATGATTTAGAGTCTGAGACAATAAGCCTCAATAAACAAAAGCTTAAGCTTCATGACTTACTTGAGAGTGGAGTATATGATGTCGATACATTTAAAAACAGGTCTAAAAATATTGCTGACAGGCTTGAGACAATAAGCAAGAATATTGAATATGTAAAATTAAAGATTACTTCTGAGGAAAAGCGTTGTCAGGATAAAAACATTCTTCCAAAATTGATGTATGTTTTAGATGTTTATAAAAACACCGATGATATAGTTCAAAAAAACAAACTTTTAAAAAGTGTTATTGAAAAAGCGGACTACTTAAAAAACAAAGAACAGAAAGATGATAATTTTACATTGATTGTATATCCTAAAATACCTGAATAATAAAGCTTTGACCTTTTATTCGTCAAACTTAAGGCTTTAAGAGCCCTGAAATTAATCGGCATCACCGGCGTAGACGGTAATTCATTACCTTCCCGGTCAACACCTATTGGATCCTGAAGTGAAACTTCACTCTGGTTTTTCTTTGTTGATCTTATATGCATCAATATTTCATTTTCTATCCTTGCATTGTGGAAACAATTCTTCTCCATCCATGGGCTCAGGTAGTGTTGGCAGTTCCATTTCAGGCATCTCTATACATTTGCTTCCAAACAACATTATATCTACCTTTTTTCCATCCCACATTATCTTATCAACAACACTTTTTAT
>JAUZPS010000727.1 GCA_030705945.1 Bacillota bacterium | reverse complement strand
TTTTGCAATAAACATTTTACATCAATTTTTTATATTGCAAAATATATACCTTGATTCATAAGTTGCGAAAAGTTCAACTTTGATAGTAAAATGCAGACGTATTAACTGCATTTTTAATGTAAAATCTTTTTCGCAACTTATCTATATCCTAATGGGTAAACATTGAACTTATTGCTGTTGAACTGATAACCAAAATGATCTGAGCCAAAAAGCACCCACCTATAATTATATAGACAAATTTTTTATTTACTTTACTTACAAGTGAAAATCCTATACCGATTATGGCATAATACCATATAGTAAACAGTTCAATTTTGTTTAAAACAGCATACAAAATCTTACCCACCGACTCTTCGCTGACTAAAGATCCAAGACTTGTTACTACAAGTTTCGGATCAAATTTGTCTGTTGTTAAGGATACTATCAATACTACCACTAAGGAAAGTGTAGTAATGACATTTGCATAGCCGGTTATGGATAGATACTGACTGAACTTGCCTTTTCCATTTAATAATAGTTTGATAAATCCAAAATAGATGGCAGTCCCCCCAATCCATCCAATAACTCTCCAAATAGGAGCAGATGCTACTGCCATTCTAGTTCCCCATTTAATAGTGGTATTAATCATTTCCGGAGTGTATGCTGGATTATTCTCCTGTAAGCTTTTTGCGTTTTCCATAGTTATTCTCATATATTCATGCAATTTATCATAAAGCAAAATATAAAGTATTAGTGTGCTTAGAGTAACAAGAAATATCGGGAATATTATCCGTGGTTTGTTGATAAGATTTTTCATTGTTTTTGTCGGCGCAAAAATTATTCCCACAACCCTTTGAATAAAATTCATCTTTTCAACTTCTTCAAATTCATCAACATTATCAATATCCATTTGTCTATTAAATTCTTCCATTTTATTTAAACCTTCTTTCCTATAATTATTTATATAAAGCATCAAAGACAAACTATTCAATAACTGTGAGGTTTGCTGCTACCTCTCTGGCATCTAAAGGATTTTCTACCCAAACATCCTTAACTAAGTTTCCATCCCTAAATGTTATTTTTCTTTTGGTATGGTCTGCTATATCTGGTTCATGGGTTACAAGAATAATAGTAACGCCTTCCCTGTTTAAGTCCTGAAAAATTGCCATTATCTCTTCACCTGACGCGCTGTCAAGATTTCCTGTGGGCTCGTCTGCAAGTATTATGGCGGGATTATTTACAAGGGACCTAGCTATTGCTACTCTTTGCTTTTGCCCTCCTGAAAGCTCATTTGGCTTATGATCTACTCTTCCAGAAAGTCCAACCCGATCAAGAGCCTCCATTGCTTTCTTTTTTCTCTCCCTAGCTCCAACCCTTGCGTAAATCATTGGAAGTTCAACATTTTTTAACGCTGTAGATCTTGATAAAAGATTAAAAGACTGAAATACAAAGCCTATTTTCAGGTTCCTTATCTTTGCCAGTTCATTATTGTTAAGTTTTGATATATCAACACCGTCCAATTCATAAATTCCGCTTGTAGACCTGTCAAGACATCCAAGAATATTCATCAGAGTTGATTTTCCAGATCCTGAAGGACCCATGATAGATACAAACTCACCCTTTTCTACAGAAAAATTTATTCTCTTCAACGCTTCAACCTTAATATTACCGTTTTTGTATACCTTGCACAAATTATCAATTCTTATGATCATCGATTCACCTTTTAATTTTAAGTTTATAACAAACATCAATTGTTAAGAATATTAATAATTATTTTAATAACTCTAATCATCAACATCTAACTTGGTCTTTCAACCAGTATAATACAATTTTACTAAAAAGAAAATTAAATAATTATTAAAATATATTAAAAATACATAAATTTTTTAAGGAATAGATTAAATATATGCTTTATGTGGATCTATATAAAAAGCAATTAATCTTTTACATTTGCCTATCGCAAAATAACGTTAAAGCGTTCGTTATTTTGCTCCGTCAAATGTAAGATTAATAGTGCTTTTTATATATATAAGTTGCGAAAAAGATTTTACAT
>JAUZPS010000726.1 GCA_030705945.1 Bacillota bacterium | reverse complement strand
TTTAAGGTTGAGTTTCGATTGGATCTTGGGCATTATTTGGGTTTTAAATATATTTGCTTCTTCATTTCTAGGGTATATTATTCTGAGATCTCTTGAGATAATTGTAAAATTGCTTTCAAGGCTACTGATTTCAGGTATAATATTTTGACGGATAGCTTGTCTTATATTAGCATCGGAGATTATATTGCCATCTAATTGCGTGTTTGTTATAACATTATAAATTGAGGAGGCGTCTTTTATTAATTGGTTCTTTGCTTGTCTTTCCGTATAAAACTTCGCTAAAAAACTGAATATAAGCCCGACTATTATCAAGGCAAAGATAATAATTAGTATATATGAAGCAATGATTTTTTTTGTTATTGATCCGCTAATTTTAAATCCTTTTATCCGCATACCTTGTACCCGTACCCCCAAACTGTAGTTATTTCAAGACTTGAGCCTGCGGCTGAAAGCTTTTTTCTGACTTTTTTAACTAGATCATCAATCGTTCTGCTATCTCCTATGTATTCATATCCCCATATGCTTGTGATAAGTTGTTCACGTGTAAATACTTTGTTTTTATTTATTATCATAAAACTAAGTAATTCATACTCTTTGTTTGTCAGCTCTACATCGGACTGTCCGGACATAACCCTTCTTTCATCGGATATAATAACAATATCTGCGCATATTAATCTGTCGTTTTGCTGTTGTTGGGCGGTTTGCTCAGGTTTAATTCTTCTGAATATTGTTTTAACTCTTGCAACAAGTTCTCTTGGACTAAAAGGCTTGGATATATAATCATCACTGCCAAGTTCAAGACCTAAGATTCTGTCAATTTCCTCATCTCTTGCTGAGACCATAATAATCGGAACATCGCTTGTTTCTCTGATTTTCCTGCATAAAGAATAACCGTCCATACCGGGCATCATTATGTCAATAATCAACATATCGGATGGATTGGATTTAAACGCCGCGTAAGCGCTTTCACCATCATTGAATGATTGCGTTTCGAAGGACTCTTTTCTCAGGTAAGCGCATATAAGATCCCTTATTTTTTGCTCATCATCTACAACATAAATCAAGTTGTTGTTCATATTACACTAACTCCTTAGCTTTTCGCAATGAATTATAGCTTACTTTATTAAGGGCGTTTCAAAAAAATTCCTTATTCAAGTTTATATGACGAAAACCCATTATTTCAAGTTTTTAAAACGGCCAGTTGACAAGCTATTTTTTTGATACTATATAAAAAGCAATTAATCTTTTACATTTGCCTATCGCAAAATAACGTTAAAGCGTTCGTTATTTTGCTCCGTCAAATGTAAGATTAATAGTGCTTTTTATATACCTTAAATGAAATTACTTATAATTTAAGAAATCTAAAGTTCTATATTGGTTTACTTTGCCAGACTAATTATGTTCCATTGATTTACCAAACAACTGGAAATGACCTTTTCCAGTTGTTTGCTGCAAATAGCATAAAACTGATTTTGTATTTAGATATCTATGGATGCTCAGCCAAAAGTTGGTTTTACAAAGTGAGCTGAACAGCCGGAAAAAGGCTTTTTAAAGCGAACTTATACAAAACTTTACAGTTCGATATCTAAATAACAGGCTGTTAAAGATATTATAGTTTATATTACCTTAATAATAAACTATATATTCTGAAATGGATTTCAAAAAGATAAATTAATTTATATTTCCCTTACGAAACTAATATATAATGAGTTTTAATCATACAAAACTTGAACAAAGAATTTTTTGAAACGCCCTTATCTATCGCAAAACACCGGTAAAACCATGCATTAGAGTTTAATATGTATACGGGTTGGCGTTGACAGAAATCAAACATAATCATATAATATCTATATAAAAGTAAACATTTTAAGAAGGTGTCTATTAAATGAATAAAAATGAGAGAATGTTAAATTCAACTGTAGATGAAATTAAAAGAGGTTATGTAGATCAGGAGGATGATTATGTATGCCTTCTTTGTGGAAAAAGCTATGAAAAAGGGCTGATTTATCATGAAGACAATACTTTTTATGAGG
>JAUZPS010000725.1 GCA_030705945.1 Bacillota bacterium | reverse complement strand
TATCATCAGCATAATATCATTCTTATTAGCTTTTTCGTTAAACTCCAAGAGTTTTGATACAATATAACTGGCTAATTTATCATTTATCTCACCAGTTAAATGTATCTCCCTTTTTTCTCTTCATACCCTAAACTTCTTCTCATATTTTCCTTTATATAGTATAATTAATTATAACAAAAAACTTAAACAAAGTGAATGATATGGCAGGGATGCTACTTCTGGTTCTACAGCACTTCTGTATAATAACTCCTTAAAGAAAAATTTAAATAAATCTTGTTTGAATTTTCCATTATAATACAATATTGGTAGAAAGTAAATAACAAGAAAATTTAAATTTAATAGGGAGGGTGCATTGTATGAGGAATTAAGACCTAAAACACCATCCAAAAAGTTACAAAACATGGCAACTAAAGCAACAGTTATAGGGGTGCCTGATCCCGTTCTTCCATGTAAGATAATTGAGGGCACACTTAATGCCGATCATATTGTGCCAATGGATAAGATAACACAAATGGAAGGTTTTGAGACACTAACAAAAGAACAGCAAAAAATGGTTCTTAATTTTGAAGAAAACTTTGTCTTTATTAGTGAAGCAGCAAATAAATCAAAAGGCTCTAAATCCTATGAAGAATGGACAGTTTATAAGAAGGAAAATATCGAAGTAAGTCCTCAATTCAGAGAACAAATGATAACAAAATCAAAAGAATTAGAAAAGAAATTACAGAAATTAACAGATGACCTAAATACAGAAAATAAGTTGAAGGAGTTGACTTTAATTTATGGAAAGTAGACTTGAATATCTAAGGGAGTATAATGAAAATATTGAAATTATAGCATTTGATGATATTAATAAAATCGAGCCTCAATTTATACCCAATACTTGGCATGAGCTATTCTTAGAAAAGGACTCTAAAAAAAGAATAGAATTCATTATGAGTATCTGGAAAAAACATGTAGGCGTCGAGTTAAGAAATACTATATCATATTTATCAGAGTTTCTTATTGATGTTGAATTACTTAAAAGTAATGATAAATATTCGATCTTATATACATTGAAGACTTCCGATGAAGAAGAGTTTTATTATGAGGGCGGAAATCCATTAGATTTATTTAAAAACAAAGTTTTAGAAGAATATTGGAGTAAAATCCCTAGTTCAATTAGAAAGTTTTATGAAAACGTTCATAATGGATTCTTTTACCATGTAAGTAAGGCTATGGGGTTGGTTTCCCTTGATTCTGTAACTTATTTTGATAATGATGAATGGGGAATTATCGAGGATCTAGAAGAACCTTTACAAATAGATCTAAAAACTACGTTTGGTTTTTTCAAAAGCGGAATGGGTGGTTATGTAGCTATTGACTATAATAATTGTAAGAATGATAATGCCACTTTATGGTGGGTAAATAAACCGCCTAGATACGATATTAACTTCTGGGATGTTGTTGATGAATGGATTGTTATTGGTTTTCAGTCATAGCAAACTTATTTAAGTTCTGATACAAGATTTAATTGAATATTAGCTCAATAAATTTTATCTAATATCAGAGCAATAACCATATTTTAAAAGAATATTCTAATCATTTATAATTGGAATGATAATATTTTGGAAGTTTTTATACAAGTAATATTCTATTTATTAAAGGTCCTAATTTACTCAAGAGTTAAAAGTTAATCGCATAATAAGCCTATATTTATTGCGATGTCAGTGCCAGAACCCTTCTACGCGCTAGGTCTGTAGCGTTCGGGTTCTTTTTTGTTTTGATACTTGTGATTTTAATAATTCCTCCTTTGTGAAGCCGTCAAAGATTTCCGGCTTTACTTTTAGTCCTTATGGAATGTATATCTGTTCATCCATGTGATCACCTCCTTTGCATAAAAAGAGCACCCTTGGTAAAGGCGCTAACAAAAAGCACAGTAAATATTACGGGGTTGCAAAAGCAAAAAAATCATGGGCAGCTAAAGTTTATGATACAGGTACAAAGCAGCGGTATGAAATCTATCATTCTGAATGGGAAGCTGCTGTCGCTGCAGATTA
>JAUZPS010000724.1 GCA_030705945.1 Bacillota bacterium | reverse complement strand
CGCCGTTCTCATATGTTTGGAAGGCAGAAAAAGTTACAGATATACTGAAAAATCAAGTCTCTATAGGTAATATGGTTCAGGGTAGAGCCAAAAAAGTTAATTATAAATCTCAAAAAACTATCAAACTGCCGAGCGAGCAGTGGATAATAGTTCCAAACACACACGAGCCCATCATAGAGAAGGAAGTATTTGACATAGTACAAGTTATGTTAGAGAAAAGAAAATCTACTAGAACAAGAACACTAAATTACTTATTTAAAGGGCTAATATATTGCCATGAATGCGGTAGAAGAATGGCTGTTGTGTTAAGAACTTTATCTGGCAATAAAGAAGTTATGTACTTACTTTGTAGGACTTATCAGCGGTTTACATGTTATAACAAATGTACTTGCCATAATATTAGGCTTGATTTAGTTACAGAGAAAGTCTTAGAAAAAGTTAAGGAGGTATGTTTGAAATATATAGATACTGAAGTAATGAAGAGCATAGCAGAAGATGAAATTAAAAAAGCGAAAGAAAAGATACAATCTGAATATAACCAGAAAGTGCTCTCTGTAAAAATCGATAATCTTACACATAATTTAGACAAAGTTTATACTGATAAACTTTCAGGTTTATTGTCAGAACCAGATTTTATAAGGATTTATGAAAGAATAAAAGAAGAAAGAACACAACTGCAACAAAAACTGGAAAGAATCAAAGATGAAACTAGAGATTGTAAAACCGGATATGACGCAAAAATTAAAGATTTTATCAATAGATTTCTTAGTACAACTAATACCGATAAAGAATTGATTTTCAGTTTAATTGAACGAATTGAAACAACAAAGGACTTGGAGATACTTGTTTCCTTCAGATTTCAAAAATTAGAGTATTTATCATAAGCGATATCATATGTATCGGGAATCGGTTATGATAAATAATAAAATAAAAATAAAGGCGACCATTCACAATTTTTTTATGGATACAATTTGTTTAGTTTGTACAATTATATATTTTAATATTTAAGTGATATGTTGATATAGTATGTCGGAACACAAAAAAATAAGTAATCAAAGAGGATGCCATTTTATATAGGATCTCTTTTTTAGAGTACAGATTTTTTACTATATAATCGAAAAGGAGGTCAAGGTTGAAAACAACTGTCAGCTTAGTAGTCAGAATAAGAGGACTGTCAAAGACCCGGGGGATTTTGCAGATAAATATCAGAAAATTAATGGGACGAAAGCTATAATGTATTTTATTTAATTTTTTTGAACGATTCGCTATATTCTATTATACTGGAGGAGCCAGTAAGCCCAACTAAACATATTGGAATAATTTTTAGAATTTATTATATGTATTGACATATTTTCCTGACAGGATTAAAATGGTATAAATCATATAAGAAAACTGGGAATAATTTATGATGGAGGCGATGAAATGTCCAAAATTGCAGAAAATCTCACTGACCTTATTGGCAATACACCATTGTTGGCATTAAATAATTATAGCAAGGAAAATAATCTTGATGCAAAGGTTATAGCAAAGCTTGAATTCTTTAATCCCGCATCAAGTGTTAAAGATAGAATTGGTTATGCAATGATAAAGAATGCTGAAGAAAAGGGTTTAATCAATAAAGATACAGTTATTATTGAGCCTACAAGTGGAAATACAGGAATTGCACTTGCATTCGTTGCGGCTGCAAGGGGCTATAGACTTATTATTACTCTACCCGATACTTTTAGTGTTGAAAGAAGAAATCTGCTTAAGGCGTTGGGCGCAGAGCTAGTTCTTACTCCAGGTGCTGAAGGCATGGGTGGAGCAATTAAAAAGGCTGAAGAATTAGCTGCGAAGACTCCAAATTCTTACATACCTGACCAGTTTAAAAATCCTGCGAACCCTGAAATTCACAGAAAGACAACAGCTGAAGAGATATGGAGAGATACTGATGGCGCAGTTGATATATTTATAGCAGGTGTTGGAACAGGTGGTACGGTAACAGGCGTAGGAGAAGTAATAAAGCAAAGAAAGCCGAAATTAAAGGTGATTGCAGTAGAGCCTTATAATTCAGCAGT
>JAUZPS010000723.1 GCA_030705945.1 Bacillota bacterium | reverse complement strand
TGCATTTTTAATGTAAAATCTTTTTCGCAACTTATCTATATAAAAAGCACTATTAATCTTACATTTGACGGAGCAAAATAACGAACGCTTTAACGTTATTTTGCGATAGGCAAATGTAAAAGATTAATTGCTTTTTATCTATATCCCATAATAGATATTTTTATAAAAATCCCATTACCTTTTCATATCATTCAAAAAGTCATATTCTTTAAAACTATACTATCGTCTCATCAAGCTCAATCCATTTATCACTCTGAAGCCTAATAATCTCATCAGCTTTCAGATCAAAATATTGCGACAATACATCAATATCAATATCCTTAGGAAACCGTCTTCGCCTTAAACTCCCAAACCTCTTAAGGTTATAGTTTCTCCATAAATACATAACAAAAAAACTAATCAGGGCTGCAGAAATCGTTATTATCGCAATCCTCGCGGTATCCGCAAGATTTCTGTAAATAAAAAGCTCATTGATAATGTGAGTTATATTTAGTTTCCAAAGGAAAATGGAAAAAGTAATTTGAACTAAAAAACCTAATATATATATCCAACCAATCGATGTAATTAATAATTCTATAACCTTAAATGTTTTCTTCTGCTTTCCGTCAATTATCACTACTACCTATCCCCCTGTCCGGACTTTCCCAAACCGCAAAACTTCTGTTTTTGTTTTTAAAAATGGCTTTTGGGATCGCTCTTATTATCACAAGCGCGTTAAAATACCAGTAAAACGTAGGATACCAGATAGCCCATAGATAATACCGAAGTATACTCCGATCATATCGGCTGTCCATAAACATTGCAATTAAAAACTGGATAACGCAAATAAGCGTCAGATACTCTCCTGACCAAAAAACTGGGTAAGTTAATGCTTTAATTCTGAGATAATATAAAAAATAAACTGTTACTGTCACTAGCCAGGAAACAGACCATAAAATACTGAAGACCTGCTCTAAATATATTGGCGTAAGCCTTCTTTGCCTCCAGTCAAAAAAAATATCCCAATGTTTAAGGAGCGCCTCAATTCCTCCCTGAGCCCACCTTACACGCTGTTTCCAATAACCTTTTAGTGTTTCAGGCGCCAACATCCAGCAAACTGCTCTTGGCTCATACCTTATATCCCAGAATCTTTTCTGGAGCTTCCATGTTACGCCAATATCCTCGGTAATTGTATCCCTATCCCACATACCACAGTCAAGTAACGCGCTTTTTCTATAAGCCGCTACAACTCCTGAAACCGTCATTACTTTTCCAAGCATTCTCTGAGAACGTTTTATCAAACCTATAATGCTGGAAAATTCACAAAGCTGTACCTTAGCAAGAAGTGAACTCCGATTTCTTACCCTTGGATTTCCTGTTACTGCTCCAACCCGTTCGCCATAATTAGAAGTTGTAAAATGAGGCACTATATATTTTAAAGCATCTTCATCAAGAAAAGCGTCTGCATCTATACCTACAATTATTTCGCCTTTTGACGCTATTAGTCCGAGAAACAACGCGTTTGCTTTCCCGGAATTCTTCTTCAAGTCAATAATTCTCAGCCTCTTGTACAGCAAAGACAGTTCTTTCAGTTTTTCTACGGTATTGTCCCTGCTCCCGTCATTTATTGCAATGATCTCATAATCTTCATAATTTAATTTATCTAATTGTTTTATAGTCTCAAAAATTGTACTTTGTTCATTGTAACATGGCACCAGTATAGATACCTTTGGACTCTTTTCCAGATCCAAATCCGGCAGTCTTTCTATTCGGACATAAAAAAGCAAGCCTCCGACTATCCATATCATACTCATAATGAGAGGATACCAAAAAACATACGCGCTCATTATCTTTAATAAATTTTCCATCTTACCTCCAATAGAGTTTGACCCTTCTATATGGAAAATGTCGTCAAAATCAAAAAAAACGCTAAAACATAATTATTCATTATGTATTAGCGCTTTATTATCAGAGCAATTACCCTTAACTGCATTTTTAATGTAAAATCTTTTTCGCAAATTATCTATATTTACTTCTAATCTTAGCATCTAGCCTTTCCAATATCAATGGAAATTTTAAT
>JAUZPS010000722.1 GCA_030705945.1 Bacillota bacterium | reverse complement strand
CACAATGCGTTATTTTTGTAAAAACAGTCCTAAAACGGAATTGAACTGTAATATGAAAATGTTATAATAATAATATAAAAGTGATATCGAAATAATATCATATATTGAAAAGGGGCGAGGAAGATGAAGGAAATAAATAAAGAAGTATCATCCGGTTTGGCAATGATTTTTGTGGATATTATAATGTTGCTGTTATCCCTTGGGTTAGTGGTTCTAGGAATTATAGAAACAGCCAGCTCGGCGACACCAATAACTATAGGCTCAATTGTTGCAGGTTCATTGCTTTTTATTGTGTGGTGTATTTTAACTGGAGGCTTTTTTACGCTGCAACCCAATGAAGCCGCTGTATTAATAATGTTTGGCGAATATAGAGGAACTGTAAAAAAGTCAGGCTGGCATTTTACCAATCCGTTTTATACAAAGAAGAAGATTTCCTTACGTTCAAGAAACTTAAACGGTGAAAAGCTAAAGGTTAATGATGAAGCGGGAAACCCCATTGAAATAGCCGCAGTAATAGTTTGGAGGGTTGATAACACAGTTCAGGCTGTATTTGATGTTGAAAATTATATTGATTATGTCAAAATACAGAGTGAATCAGCTATAAGGCATATTGCCGGAATGTATCCATATGACATAACAGATCAGACCCATAACATATCATTAAGAGGCAGCGCAGACGAGGTATCTGAGGCGTTAAAAAATGAGCTTCAGGAAAGACTTGGCAAGGCAGGGGTAGTTGTTGAGGAAGCAAGACTCAGTCATCTGGCTTACTCACCTGAAATCGCGGCTGCAATGCTGCAGCGTCAGCAAGCTTCAGCTATAATTGCTGCAAGGCAGAAGATAGTTGAGGGCGCAGTCGGAATGGTTCGAATGGCTCTTGATAAACTTAATGAAGATGGAATAATTGAATTGGATGAAGAAAGAAAAGCCGCAATGGTAAGCAATCTGCTTGTAGTTCTGTGTGGAGAACGTTCAACCCAGCCCGTAATAAATACAGGCACACTTCATAATTAAAGGTGTGAGGAAAAATGGCGGAAAAAAAGACAGTCTTATTAAGATTAAACCCAAAGACTTGGGAGGAATTAAGCCAATGGGCCGAGGATGAATTCAGATCAATAAACGGTCAGATAGAGTATATTCTACATGAAGCAATAACAAAGAGGCGGAAAGCAAAACCCGCCTCTTTCAAAGAAGATGGGGAAGAAAAGGACACTTAAGTTTCACAGGCGCTAATTTGTATATTTAAGGCAAAAGGTTATGAACATTTTTATGTTGAAAAATATTCTGGTAAAAGTGGGTTTTAACCTAAGCAGAAGTTAGGTATATTTAGTTTTTATGCAGTTAGGATGGCGGATAGGATGTGACTTTTATGCTGAACATGGCAGAGCAAATTATATTGATGTCAATTCAAAATGAAAACGGTAAAACATACATGAGGGCAACCTATTTAAAAAGGTATGGACTTTCAGCCGCTCTTTTATATGAATTAATTGACAGGAAAAAGTTAGAACTTCGGGGGAAAAAGCTTTTTGTTAAGGAGGAATCTTCAACACAGGATGAAATACTGGACTTGGCGCTTCAAGCAGCTAAAAAGACAAAAAGCATAAATAGATGGATATATGGTAATCAGCTGCTAAAAGGAAGATTAAGAAGAGCAATTTTGAAGAGTCTGGCAGATAGAGGAATTGTTAAAGAGGAAGAGACCAGATTTTTAGGGCTCATACCCATGAAAAGATACCCGATATCAAATGTATTTGAAAAGAGAAGTATTGAAATAGATATTAGAAATGTGCTCATTAATGGTTATGACAATGAATACAGATCTGTTTTTATGACAAGCATCCTTGTTGTTTGCAGGGGCGCCACACTTATTCTCTCAAAAGAAGAGAGAAAGAAAATTGCCAGTAAGTTAAAGTTTATTGGTAAAGGAAAATATTTTAACAATACTGATGAGTTGCTTGCAAATACTATAAAAGCCATAAGGATTGCGATCGCAGCAGAATCGTCATCATGAAAATTAAAAAGATTGAAAAAAGGTATTGCAAACTTGTTTGAAAGGTGT
>JAUZPS010000721.1 GCA_030705945.1 Bacillota bacterium | reverse complement strand
TACGAAAAAGATTTTACATTAAAAATGCAGTTAATACGTCTGCATTTTACTATCAAAGCTGAACTTTTCGCAACTTATGAATCAAGGTATATATTTTGCAATATAAAAAATGGATGTAAAATGTTTATTGCAAAATATATAATTCATATTTTTATATGGGAAATGGAGTTTTATGAATAAAAATAAAGGCTTGGCAATTTGTATCTTAATAGTTGTTTTAATGTTGAATGCATGCGCTAAGATTGATAACGATAATAATATTGACAAAAGCGGCATAGAAAAAAATGCAGGTGGAAACTTCCAGAATAATACCTCCAATGATAAAAACGGGATTAATAAAAGTTCTGATTCTGAAAAATCCAATAATGCGACAAAGCAGAATGCGGATAATACAAAATCCGATAATAAAGCGGTTTTGTCAGGAACTGATGTTGCGAATTCAAAGCAGTCGCAAGCGACAGTATCACCGACCGGCAAATTAAGTAATTCTAAAAAGAAAAAAGTTTTAGAGGGACTTATAATATGCATTGATCCAGGTCATCAGCAAAAAGAAAATTTAAAAACAGAAAAAATAGCTCCTGGCTCAAAAGAATCAAAAGAAAAGAATACTTCTGGAACCTCAGGGGTTTATACCAAGGTTCCGGAGTATGCCTTAAATCTGGACGTTTCTATGATACTGAAGGATGAATTGGAGAAAGAAGGGGCTAAAGTCGTGATGACAAGAACAACCAATAATGTTGATCTTAGCAATATAGAACGCGCGCAAATGGCTAACTCCTCGAAGGCGCGGCTTGTTATCAGGATTCATGCTGACGGTTCGGAAAGTAAAAATGTTAGCGGCATTTCTGTATTAATCCCTGGAAACAAGTATATTAAAGACAATACGATTTTGACCCAAAGCAGAAAAGCAGGTGAAGCTATTCTTAATTCATTAATAAAATCTACTTCTGCTAAATCAAGAGGAGTAATCGCCCGGAATGATCTGACCGGATTTAACTGGTCAAAGGTACCGGTTGTGCTGATAGAAATGGGATTTATGACAAATCCGTATGAAGATACTGAATTAAATACTGACAAATACAGAAGAAAAATTGTTACCGGCATCATAGATGGTTTAAAGGTTTACTTTAATAAATGATAAATGATTAAAAATTAATAAAAAAGTTCGTGAGGTGACGTATAATGAATGATAATAAATCTGCTCATATGGCAGATGAATATGATAAAAAAATCAAAGGAACCATACCAAATTATGATTTACTGCATTCTGAGACAATTAATCTTGTGAAGTCGATTAATCCCAATCCTAAGATATGGCTCGATACAGGATGCGGGACAGGAAATTTCCTGCTTTTGGCTTCTAGAACCTTCAGCGCGACAGAGTTTGCGCTTGCAGACCCGTCAAATCCGATGATTGAAATTGCAAAAGAAAAGCTTTCTGAATTTGGCGCAATTAAGGTGAAAACGATTGAGAAGGCTTCGACTCAGGATATAACTATTGAGGATAATTGTTTTGATGTAATAACCGCAATCCAGGCTCATCATTATCTTGATCGGGACGGAAGAAAAACAGCTACAGAAAACTGTTACAGAATGCTGAAGACGGGAGGCGTCTTTGTCGCATTTGAAAATATAAGACCCTTAACTGATGAAGGTGTAAGGATAGGCAAGAACAGATGGAAGAAATTTCAGATGGAAAGCGGCAAGACTGAAGAAGAAGCCCAAAAGCATGTTGATAGATTTGGAATAGAGTTTTTTCCAATCACTATCATAGAGTATATTGAACTCCTTAGAAAAACGGGATTTTCATCAGTAGAGCTGTTTTGGTATTCATATATGCAAGCGGGCTTTTATGCGATTAAATAATTCAGCATTTTGAAACGCTAAGTATATAAGTGTTCTTCTGGCGCTGCTATATAATCTGTATCGATTTGTAATATAAATTAGATTTCAACCAAAAGTGGGGGTATTAAATATGGTTAAGCATATCGTAATGTGGAAATTGAAAGATTCAGCTCATGGGAATTCAAAGCAAAAAAATGCTCAACTAATAAAAAGCATGCTTG
>JAUZPS010000720.1 GCA_030705945.1 Bacillota bacterium | reverse complement strand
TAGCTTCCATAGCGCCTTTTTTGTCGTATGTCTTTGAAAAGTGATCAATAACCTCACTCTGGCGAGGCATTAAGAGTCCCATGACTCTTGCGGAAAATAAATCCTTGAATAAATCTGTATCACCCTGAACTAATCCAGAAGAGACAGCATAGTCCCATAGTTTATCAAGCATTTCCGCAGGAGTTTGTAAGCCCTCTACAGGCACCTCTCCAACATATGGTTCACTGATATTAAATAAATCCAGTAACGCATTGCGCACTATAATTATATCAAGGCCTTCGGCCAGATTATTTCTTTCTGCAAATGAGAGAAGCCGTTCTATTTCTCTCTCAGGACATACTCGACTCATATTACTTATTCTCCTTATAGAAAACCTTTTCTATCCAACTAATTATAATATATAGATAACCAAATGTAAAATTATATAAGTTGCGAAAAAGATTTTACATTAAAAATGCAGTTAATACATCTGCATTTTACTACCAAAGCTGAACTTTTCGCAACTTATGAAGCAAGGTATATATTTTGCAATATAGAAAATTGATGTAAAGTGTTTATTGCAAAATATCTATATAATAATTATTCGCTGTATTATCCTTAATTTGGCTGAATCAGAGTATTGTTTAAGTACTTGCGCTTTCAACCTTTCCACAGCTATCGCGGACAATAAGACTGGTTTCTAAAAAAAATTTAATTCTTGATTTGTTCCGGTTATCAATAATGTCTATCAATTCCAGAGCTGCTCTCCGCCCGATTTCGCTTATATTCAGATCTACTGAGGTCAGTTTGGGATGAGTTATCCCAGATATCAGCGTATTATCAAATCCTATAACTGATATTTCAACGGGTATTGATATACCAAGCCTGTTGCATGCATTGACAACACCCACCGCCATCAGGTCATTGCAGGCGAAAAAAGCGGTAGGCCGTTCACCTCCTGATAGCAATTCTTCAATCTGTTCCTGGGTTCTTTCAACAACATCAATGCTATTGCCTTTTCCGACATGGAGGACCTTTTCGTAATTCAGACCATTACTTTTCACAATATTTTTATATACTTTTTCTTTAATATCATATGATAAACTTTTATTTCCCCTTACAAAGGCAATCTTTCTGTGTCCCAACTCCAGCAAATACATAAATGCTTCACGAGACCCGATTTCTTCGTCGTAAGAAACAAAGTTACATTTATGCGTTCCAGGGAATCCATTCACCACAATCATAGGCAGAGACTTAGAAATTTCATCAAAGTAACCGTTATCAAGGTTTTCCAATGACGGATCGATAACAATCAATCCATCTACCTGCCTTGACATCATCTGATTGATCAGTTCTACTTCCTTTAAAGCCTCTCCGCCTGTGTTGCAAAGAGATATGCTGTAACCGCTTCTAGTTAAAAATCCTTCTATTATCTCCACCAATGTGGGAAAAAACAGGTTAGTAATCCCCGGAACTACAATTCCGATAACTGATGTTTTTCTGGTGATCAGGCTTCTAGCTGCTATATTGGGTTTATAGTTTAATTTTTCTATGGCTTTTTCTATTCTGATTCTTGTATCTTCTTTTACTGGATAATTGTTATTGAGAGCCCTTGATACTGTAGTTATTGAAACGCCAGCCTCTTTAGCGACATCATTGATAGTTACAGGCATATTTTCACCCTTTTTCAAAATCTTTTTACTGTTGTTATGTTTTAGATAGTATCAAAAAAACTTATATAAAAAGCAATTAATCTTTTACATTTGCCTATCACAAAATAACGTTAAAGCGTTCGTTATTTTGCTCCGTCAAATGTAAGATTAATAGTGCTTTTTATATAGCAACTGGTCGTTTCAAAAACTTGATATAATGGGTCTTAGCCATATAAATTTGAACAAGGAATTTTTTGAAACGCCCTTAATCATTGATAATTATATCAAATTTAAATGTTTGTGAAAACATACCGACTTCTAAACCGCTATACAAAAATAAGCAGTTGAGTGCCGCTTGTTTTTGTATTTTAAATTTATTTTTTAGCCAGATATTTTCTAATATCGAAAGCTACGGCGACTACTATGATTGCGCCTTT
>JAUZPS010000072.1 GCA_030705945.1 Bacillota bacterium | reverse complement strand
GAAGTTGGTGACGGCTTTACCTCAACATCTCCGGCTTCCACTTTATAGATTACATTTTCTTCTGCTTTCTTGTTGTTTATTAAAACATCTTTTGCTTTAACTTCAATACTTTCAAGTGTTCCTTTACCGCTTATGTCTGTTCCCTCTGCGCTTTTTTCAATTTTTACAATTGAAATCTTAGTTCCTTCGGAAACTTCTATTTTAGCTTTATTTGTAAGATTTACCGATACTGCTGTGGTGTTTCCTTCCAATGCAACTCTTACAGGGCTGTTCTTCTTTTGAACAAAAACGCTTGCAAGACGTGAGTTTTTAAATACAACTGAATGGGTTCCTCCACCCTTAATATATGTATTTCCTTCAACAGTTACATTGTCAAAAGTAACATTGCCTTCTCCAATACCCTCTGTCAAATAAAGGTCACCCTTGACTGATGTGTCCTTTAGGGTTACATCACCGGTATTTATAACCAAGTTGCCTTTTAATGTTTTCGGAGTATATTGGCCTTTTTTATTAAGAATTTCCCCTGTTATATTATCTAATAAAGCTACAGTTTCTGCTCTTGTAAGATTCTTTAAAGGACGGATGGTATTGTCTTCAAAACCTTTCAAGTAACCTTTAAGCGCCAATGCAGATATGTAATTATAAGCATATTCCTTAACATCGACACTGTCTTTAAAGCCTTTAACTTTACTATTATCTGTTCCTGCAAGCTCAAATGCCTTTGCTGCAATTACAGCCGCATCTTGTCTTGTAATTGGACTATTAGGGCTAAAACTGTTATTGTAACCTGTAATAACACCTGCGTTACGAACCTTTGAGACTGCATCGTGAAACCAGTCTGTTGACTTCACATCGCTAAATTCCTCTTTAGCTTTAACCTGATATCCAAAAACCTTATTAATAAGCAGAGCAAATTCCGCTCTTGTTATATTGCGGTCAGGCTTGAATGTTTTATCATCGTAACCTGATATAAAACCTTTTTCAACCCAGCGTTTGACCACATTAACAGCCCAGTGATTATTCATGTCTTTGAAATTTGAATCCTGACCACTAGCTGTTTGCCCCTCTGCGGACAAATTAAGTGGGAAAGACGCAAAAACAATAACTAACGCTAAAATCAGCGCTAAACCTTTACGTTTCATTTCTATTCCTCCAAGTAATTTATATTTTTTATTTTTTCATACTATATAAGCTGCCAGGTTCTATCAATAAATCTAAATCCTAAATGAAGATAATGATTTATTCATCTCCTGAGCCATTCCGCTTAAAAGTTTTGACTGTTCTGTTACTTCTCCAATTCCTTCTATCTGTTGTTGAGTAGTCGCTGAAATCTCCTGAACTGTAGCAGCTGTTTCCTCTGCAACTGTTGATATGTTGTTAATAGTTGCCAGAGTCTTTTCGCTCGAATCCAATATTTTGTTTACTGAAGATTCAAAGTCCATCATATATTTACTTATATTTTCCATCGAATTAAAAATCGCCTTAAATGACTTATCTGTGTCATCAACTGCATTCATCTGAACACTAATAATTTCTTGTGTTTTTTGAGCAGATCGGTATGTCATATCAGATTTTTCCTGTATATTTTTAATTGAGTTATTGATGGTAATCAATGAATCTTTAGTCTGATCGGCAAGCTTTCGAACTTGCTGCGCCACCACAGCAAAGCCTTTTCCCGCATCACCTGCTCTAGCTGCCTCAATAGCCGCATTTAGAGAAAGGAGGTTTGTCTGTTCAGATATATTTCCAATAAATTTTACAATTTTTTGTATTTCTTTCATATCACTATAAAATGAATTAATATTATTTACAATATCATCAGTTACTTTGCCTGTCTGGATGGATTTTTCATTAAGCGATCTTACTGAATTCAAGGCATTCTCACTGAGTTTTTTAGTGTTATGTATAATATCTGAAACAGTTTCCATATCATGACCAACCTTTTTTATGTCATCAGACAATATAGTTACATATTCTAATGACTTAAAATTATCTGTAGCCTGATTAGAAGCGCCTTTCGCAATTTCTTCCATACTTATGGCCACTTGTTCTGTGGAGGTGTAATAAATATAGGACATATCGCTCAACTTTTCAGCGCTTGATAAAACTTGAGCTGAAGAAACGTTAACTTTTCTTGCCAAATCCCGTATGTTTGAGACCATATCATTGAAATTGTTGCTTAGGCTGGATATTTCATCTCTGTATGAATCTTGTATACATATATTAAGATTTCCAGCTTTAGCTTCTTTCATTAGGCTTTCAATCTTAGATAACGGTCTCAAAATACTTATTGCAATAAAGATTGAGATAATTATTGCGAGAACAAACAGTATTGCTCCGAAAAAGAATATTGTATCTCTTATTTTAATTGTTTCAGATCGGATATATGACACTGGAATTGTCGAAACAACAAACCAACTAGTATTTGGTATCTGTGAGTATGAATATAGATAATCTTTACTCTTATTGTTAATATGAAGAATACCTTTTTTTACACTACTTTCTTCACTAGGAGACCTCTTTGCTGCCAATACTTTTTGAAGCTCATTTATTAAGGCTTTATTTGAGTAGGATGTATTTATTGCCAATCTTTTTGTGTCATTACTTGATATGATTGAGCCTTTATTATCAAGAATGAAACTGTCTTCAGATCCAGCTATTCCTAAAGATTTATATACATTTCCTATAAATGATTCGTTTAATATAACAGCAAGAGTGCCTAAACGATCATTTGTCAAGTCGTTATAAACTCCAATTATTGCTAATATATAATTTTGTGAAGTTCTTAGCCCTTTTTTTATAGTCCACACATATTTTCCCTTACCCTGTTCTGCTATCGATTCTATATCTTTTTCCGTACCGATAAACTCGCTGCAGGTCTGGTAACTTGAAGTGTATCCTATGGTGTGACCGTTAGTAATGTAGATGGCGCCTTCACACCCTTCGATTACGGAAGGAGCAAATTTGTTGCCCATTATGGGATCAATTATCAGTGTAGTGTAGTTAACATCATATTCACCCTGATCATATTTTCTTATGGCATTTTGAAAATCCTCAGTTTTCAAAATTTCGTTACCGCTTGCTTCAATATAAAACAATAGGTTTTTTACATTCTGACCAAATTGTGACATAATTTCACTTGTATAGGATTCTGTTTTAGATTCAACAGCAGTGCTTGATTTAGAATAGCTCAGTATTCCGATACTTAGTAAAGGAATGCTTGACAATAAAATAAAAAAAGTCAGAAGTCTTTTTTGTATGCTGATATATCTTGTAAACCCAGGGATACGATAAAAAAGTTCTTTACAAAGTGTAAAAAATTTAAATTTTAAAAACTTTTTGGGATTTGGAAAGTATGATCTGATTTTCATGAACTTTTCCCCTTTCATATTGACTATTTTTCCTTTGCTATGTTTAATATTTTTAAAGAAATGAATTTTTAGATTTAGAACCTTAATTAAAAGGCTATTTATTGTATTAAAATGCGTATTCATTAGAGTCTCAGATAGTAAAAATATTCTTCAATATTAATCGTAAAAATTCATAAAATACTTTAACATAAATTTTGGTAAATACTAAATTAATAACAAAAGCAATTTAAATCAGTTTTGGCTCAATAACCTAAGTCAATAGAAATTCTCTTGTTCTTTACTCTTCGCTCAGGCATGAAGATTACCACAATGAGCTGCTGTTTGCCACTGCTCTTCCAAGAGCATCCTTAAATCGGCTGACAGGACAGATAATGCGACTACTATACCTATACCTCCGCCTCCACTTTCAAAAAACATATAATATCTACATAAATACACTCCCTCTTTCTTTTCAATTAAAGTTGTTTTCTAAACATTCAATGGTTTATTTAGTTAAATCAGTCCCCCGCATAATAACATAGCCGCAACAAAAAACAAGTAATAAGGTGTTTTGTAGTCGTATCCAATTTGAATTGAACTGAAAAATCCCAAAATTCAAAAGCGAAATAACCATACCACCATTGAATCGCTGCGGTTTTATTGATCTTTGAAGCCTTAGATCTACTAGCTTTTAGGTCCCTCAAATTGTCCCAATGGTTCTAAACTAAATAAGCAGAAATGCTTAAAAATTCATCTTTAAAGAATATAGAATATACAATATAGAATATAAAAGCGCTATAAGTATGAATTAAAACTATAAACATATAGCCCTAATTATATTTTATATCAGTTGTCCATTTGTCATCATATTTATTCTTTTTGATTTATCACTATTTTTATAGAATACTAATTCCCCATCAAATATGCGTTTTTTCTTTTATAAGCTTTAGTCTGTCGATATTAACATGTAAATGATGTGGGAAAGCTGAGTCATTTAATTGAAGAAACTTATAATAAAACAAGTTTATAGTGAAAGTAAATCAATTATCATAACATTATAAAAGAACAAGAAATTGAAGATAATTAATTGTAAAAATAATAATTAGGTTTTGTTAAAGTAATTTTATAAGATTATCAAAAATAGGAGCATAGTGTTCGTCTATTATTCCAAAATCCTTACCTTTATATGTCCATGCAGCTCTTGCAATTCCGTATTTTTCAAATATGCTGTTTATATCAGAATACCAGTTGAGTGTTGAAATAACATCAGCTCTATCGATTACTCCGTATTCACCGCAGTATAGTGGAATATTACGTTCTCTAGCGACTTGTACCGCTTCTGAAAAAACAATTTCAAAGAAATTCTTATCCATTTTATCAAGAGAAATATTGGTAAATATCTCTCTATGCTGGTCAGGAAGAAACTGTTTTGTTTTTGATATAATTTCATTAAATTCATTTGGATATGTTGTTGAAAAGTCAAGCGGCATTTCTTTAACCCAGTACGCTGACTGATGAGTAAATACTGTTGGTTCGTAAAAATGAAAATTGTACACTATGTGTTCATCATATGGCAGATCAAGCATCTTCACAGAAAAAATGCTGTTATTCCTTACACCGCCGATAAGAATATTTATATTAGGGGCATATTGTCTTATTGTCTTTACAGCGCGTTCCGCTATACCGTTCCATATTTCTACGACATCTTTATCTACAATTTCATTTAATAGTTCAAATGAAAGGCGGTTGTCATATTTTCCGTAACGTTTGACAAACTCTTTCCACAATTCAATAAACCTGTTTTGAAGTTTTGCGCTTTTAAAAAAATCCGTTGAGGTTTCAGATTCGTCAAAAGAGTATCCAGCAGTTTTATGCAAGTCAAGTATCATGTTAAGTCCGTATTTATCGCACCATTCAAGGCAGCTGTCTATATATCTGAAACCTTCCTCAATATAATCGCCGCTATCTGTTTCTATAAGCTCATAATCAACCGGCAACCTGACATGGTCAATCCCCCACGATGAAATCTGTTTAATGTCACTTTCAATTATAAACGTATCATAATGTTGTTTAGAGTGGTTGCATTGAGATAACCATCCGCCTAGATTTATACCTTTAATATATCCGGTAAATTGCATCATGAGTGGCCCTCCTCGTTTTTGTACAAATTTCCTTATATGTTTCGTGATAAACATTTTGCATTATTTAAAATCACGAAACATATGCTTTGATCTATAAATCGTGAAAAATTCCATGCAATTTCTGCAAATCAAGATGCCAGGACTTCATTTGCCTATGTAAAATCTTTTTCACGGTTTATAATATTATCATATAAATTCTATTTTAAATATTATATCATTATTATTGTATTTATATCGAAATGATTAGATAATGATGTATTAAGGAGAGATATAATTATGGATATAAAAAAAGAGTGGAGCTATAAGGAATTTTTAATGCGTGAAAATAATATTAAACACGCCCCATACAATCCGGAATTTGCTTTCTATGCGGCTGTTAAGTCAGGTGATGTGAAAAAGGTGACAAACTTTTGCAAAGGTGATTTTACGGATAAAAAGGGACTTGGGAAATTATCGGACGACCCCTTGCGGAATGTAATTTATCATTTTATAATTACTGTCGCATTAGTTGCTAGATACTGCATTGAGGGAGGAATGGAACATGAAGTTGCATATAGTCTTAGTGATTTCTATATTCAGAAGTCAGATAAATGTACAACATTAGATCAGATTTCACAGCTTCACAGTATTATGACAATTGATTATACGAAAAGAATGAATGCTCTAAAGAAAGATAAAATATATTCAAAACCAATAGTTCAATGTATTGATTACATTTATGATAACCTTAATGTGAGGATAACTGTTGCGATCCTAGCCGATTGCGTAAAACTTAATCCAAGTTATCTTTCTTGTCTTTTTAAAAAGGAAACCGGTATTTCGATCAGCATGTATATACAAAACCGAAAGATTGAAACTGCCATGAATATGCTTAAGTACTCAAATTACCCTACATCCCATATTTCATCAATTTTAGCTTTTCCAACACAGAGTTATTTTATTGAGGTATTTAAAAAACAAGTTGGAGTGACACCAAAAAAATATCGTGAGCTTTGTTTCAGGGAAACTGCAATCTTTGCAGCAAATGCTGATAAAAATAAACATTAACATTCTTGCAGCGATCTTACCTCAGACATATGGATATTAAATTTATTATCAAATGAAGATGAATTTATTGCCCTTTCTACGGCTGCTTAATTTGAAGTAGGAAAGTTGAGCTAATTATTTATTTCTAAGATACAAAATACCGAACAAAAAAACATTTAGCCCGGTATCTCTCTATATAAATCGTGAAAAAGGTTTTACATAAGGTAGTATCAAAAAAATAACTGGTCAACTGGTCGTTTCAAAAACCTGATATAATGGGTCTTCGTCGTATAAACTTGAACAAGGAATTTTTTGAAACGCCCTAAGCAAATGAAGTTAGAATATCTTCATTTGCAAAAATAATATGGAATTTTTCACGATTTATATATCAAAGCATTTGTTTCGTGATTTTAAAAGTTAATGTAAAATATTTATTACGAAACATATATTTACAACTTTATATCTTCTTTCGGAGCAAAGTTATTTTCCATCGTCCATGTACTAGCGATACACTCTTTGAGCTTCAGTACAATAAAAGTTCTATAGAATTCATCCTTGCTTATGCTTTCTTTCCATGGATTCAGAAAAGTTCTGGTGGGATGTTCTGATATTTCATCCTTAATCTTTATATCATCAACTACCTCAAGTATACCTCTTACCCTCACCTGAACTCCACTTTTAAAATCGTTAAAGCATAGCTCCGCTTTAGGATTTTTCAGTATTTGTCCATATAAATCCCTCATACTGCCCGTGTGAAAAACTATTCCATCTTCATCAGCTTTATATAGCAGCATTCCCCTGACTCTTGGCTGAGTATCTTCAACAGTTGCTAAATAAAAAACCGGATTCTTATTAATAATATCCAAAATTTCTTGTTTTGTCATACTAATCCCACCTTTATAATTTATTTATCCCATCGATAAAAATATCTTGTTTCTCATTGTACAAAAAATATAATAAGAAATCTTTAAAAATATTATCATTCTATACTAAAAGATTATCATTTAGATATTATAAAAAATAAACTGGTCAACCGAGAGTTTCAAAAACTTGATATAATAAGTTTTCATCATACAAAACTTGAACAAGGAATTTTTTGAAACGCCCTTGATAATAAGTCAACATATTGATTGGGATTTAACTCTTTGTAGCAAAATAAGGTAGGGTTCTTTAAGGAAAGTATTTATAAATATTGACACAGTATACTTTGAACAAATATTATTGCGACTGGCGCTTTTATTTATTCTCCATCAAAGCTTTTTTGATAGTCCGAGGGTGTCATTCCAGAATGCTTGATAAAACTGGAAGAAAAATTTGACGGGCTGTTAAAACCGCATTTAAAAGATATGTCAGTTATTCTTAAATTCCGGTTTCTCAATAGTTTTTTTGCCTTATTAATTCTTAGTTTTATAAGGTATTCTAAAGGAGACATGGCTGTTTCCTTTTTAAAAATTCTTATTAAGTGTGATTCTGAGATATTAGCAACCGCTGCAAGTTTTTTTATTGTAAGCTTTTCGCCAAAATATTGATTCATATATCCAATGACTTTTTCAATTTCTAGACGTCCAGAACCATATCCACTTAGTAAATTTCTTCCTAATAATCCTCTGATTAATTCATGGGTAATAATTGAGGAAATAGATTTTAACATATTATCTCTGCCAGGTAATTTGTTATCATATTCACTCATAAACCTGTTTATGAACTGTAAAAATTCACTCTCAACTAAGAACTGCTTCCAATTATACAATTGAGGTTTTTGCATGTCATATAATAAATAGATTGATTCAAAAAGATATTTAGAAATCATTATTGCAATATATCTTCTGAATAGATCCGCTTTTTCTTCCTCATGAGGAAGATTGGGAGAGATGGCAGTAACAAGGAATTGTCCCTCTGAGATCTCAAATTCAGGCTGAACAAGAATTGTTTCCTCTGTCAAATATAATATAAAAGAATATGATGGATGCGTATGACTTGGAGTTATTGCGTACTCACAAAATCCAACACTAGGAATAAATATTCCAAGATCATCAGAAATGTAACAATCCACATATTTCAGATTATTTCTTGTAATATTTCCGACTAAACTGCGAATCTTTAAAAGTTCCTTCTCATCCATGTAATTCAACTCACTTTATAGATATTTACAGTAAAACTTCACAGTAAATATTTTTTATCATATAAAAATATGTTTAGTATACTTGGCGTTTCAAAAACTTGATACAGTTGTTTTAACCGTACAAAAGTTAACAAGGAACTTTTTGAAATACGCTTATATGTTATCTTCATTTTTTATCAAATCAGGTCTCTTTTCCAAAGTTCTTTTTATTGATTGTTCCCTGCGCCACTTTTCAATATTTGCATGATGTCCGGATAATAAAATATCAGGAACCTTTCTTCCCATAAAATCATACGGTCTGGTATACTGGGGATATTCAAGCAGCCCATTGTAATGGGATTCTTCCATAAAAGCCGCTTCGCTTGACAACACGCCTGGCACAAGACGGCTTATGCAATCTATCATAACCATTGCGGGCAGCTCTCCTCCTGTCAAGACATAGTCGCCAATTGATATCTCTTCATCAACAATCTCTTCTATTATTCTCTCATCAATTCCTTCATAATGTCCGCATAAAAGAACAATGTGACCATAACTTTTTAGCTCATTGGCGATTTTTTGATTAAAAACCCTTCCCTGAGGAGACAAATAAATAGTTCTAGGCTTATAGCCCACGCTGTTTACAATTGAAGAAAAAGCGTCATATATTGGCTGTACAGTCATTACCATACCGCTTCCACCGCCATAAGGGTAATCATCAACTTTTTTATGTTTATTGCTTGAATAATCGCGTATATTTATTGGGTTTATTTCAATAATCCCTTTTTCTCTCGCATTTCCGATTATGCTGTCCGCCATTATCGAGTTAAACGCGTCAGGGAATAAGGTTAATACATCAAATCTCATAAGCATTTAAATCCCTTTTAATATAGTCCATCAGATTGATTTTAATCAATATTAAAATCATTATCTAGAAGAGCAAAATAACGAACAGTTTTAACGATATTTTTCTCTTCTAAATGTAAAAGACTAATTGATTTTAATCTAAAAGTCCCTCAGGAAGAGACACTTCCATCCTTTTATTTTCAATAGAAACAGCCTTTACAACAGTTTTTAAAGCTGGTATAAGTATTTCCTTATTTTCTTCGTCTTTAACTATATATACATCATTGCTCCCGGTTTGAATAATATCCTTAATTTCACCGATCCGATTTCCATCCTCAAAAACCTCTAATCCAATAAGATCGCATATAAAATAAGTATCCTTCGGAAGCTTAACAGCATTTTTTCTGTCAATATATATATATTGGTCTTTCAATTTTAAAGCATCGTTCATATCCAAGACTTCTTTGAATTTAATTATCACGGTGTTTTTGAAATATTTAACACTTTCAATATTCACAATGTTCATGGAGGTATCAGTTCCGACAAATACATCCTCAAGGTCATCAAACCTAGTTGGATCATCGGTTAAAGGAATAACCTTCAGCTCCCCCTTGACTCCGTGGGTATTAACAATTTTTCCAACCTGTAGAAAATCGTTCATATCTTTCAGCACCTCAAAACAGTAATCTTAATACTCTATTATATAAGTTGCAATATAAAAAATGGATGTAAAATATTTATTGCAAAATATATAGATCAAAAAAGCGTCTGGGAATGTTTAAGAAATTACTTCACAATAGTTTGCCCCCCATTAAATAATTTAATTATTGATTAAAATGAGGCAAACATGTGAAGTAATTCCATGAGAATGTAAAAGAATTAATAAATAATCCTTTTACCATTCATTAACACACCTTAACGCCGTTTATTGAATAATATCAACTTCAACTCTTTTATTTTCCTTAACTGCTGCTGATTTCACAACAGTTCTGATAGCTTTTGCTATTCGTCCTTGTTTTCCAATAACTTTTCCCATATCGTCTTTCGCAACTTTCAACTCAAGGATAATGGATTGTTCGCCTTCAACTTCATTTACAGAAACCATATCAGGCTCATCAACAAGGGACTTTGCTATAAATTCAAGTAGTTCTTTCATTGTCCAACCTCCAAATATCCTACACATGTGGCGCATATATGGAATAACCCCTTATATGTACGCTACAATGGGTCAAATATCCTGTAAATGTTATATAGCTCCAGTTTTTTTCAACAATGACTTAACTGTGTCAGTAGGTTGAGCTCCGTTTTTAATCCATTTCTGAGCTTTCTCACTGTCAATATTGATTTGAGCTGGTTCTACAATAGGGTTATAAGTTCCTATTTCTTCTATAAATCTTCCGTCTCTAGGAAATCTTGAATCTGCAACAACTACTCTATAGAACGGATTCTTCTTTGCTCCAATTCTCTTTAATCTAATTTTTACAGCCACATTTTTCACCTCCTTTGAAAAATAATGATATTTATAATTAAATAAATTTAATCTCTAAAATGGCAACTTAAATTTTCCAAGACCTTTTTTACCATGTTTGCCCATATCACCCATAACCTTCATAAGCTTCTTCATTTCTTCAAACTCTTTTAAAAGCTTATTAACTTCCTGGATTGTTGTCCCGCTTCCCGAAGCGATCCTTCTTCTTCTGCTGCCGTTGATAATAGAAGGTTCGAGTCTTTCCTGCTTAGTCATGGATTTTATAATTGCCTCAACCCGGCCCATTTTCTTTTCATCAAGATCAGCTCCCTGAAGAGCTTTCGTGTTCATTCCAGGTATCATTCCCAAAACCTGCGATAAAGGCCCCATCTTCTTAATCTGCTGCATCTGGTCCAAGAAATCCTCAAAAGTAAACTGCATTGTACGCATTTTTTTCTCTAATTCAAGAGCTTTCTTTTCATCAAATGCTTCCTGCGCCTTTTCTATAAGACTTAAGACGTCGCCCATGCCAAGTATTCTTGAAGCCATTCTGTCAGGAAAAAATGGTTCTAAATCACTTAACTTTTCTCCCATACCAGCAAACTTTATAGGCTTACCGGTAACTGCCTTTACAGATAAAGCAGCTCCTCCTCTTGTATCACCGTCTAACTTTGTAAGAATTATTCCATCAACTCCGAGCTTTTCATCAAAGCTCTGTGAAACGTTAACAGCATCCTGACCTGTCATAGAGTCAATAACAAGCAGTATTTCCTGAGGCATAACAGCCTTCTTAACATTGATAAGCTCGTTCATGAGTTCATCATCTATATGAAGACGACCAGCCGTATCTATGATAACCAAATCGTGAAGTTTTAGTTTTGCATGCTCGATGGCAGCTTTAGCTATATCTACTGGACTAATCTTATCCCCCATAGTAAATACTGGTATACTCAATTGACCGCCTACTACTTCTAGCTGCTTAATTGCAGCAGGTCTGTAGATATCACAAGCAACCAAGAGAGGATTTTTGCCCTGCTTTCTAAGCAAACTGGCAAGCTTTCCGGAGGTTGTTGTTTTACCTGACCCCTGAAGTCCAACCATCATATATACGGTCGGTGACTTAGGAGAAAATGTCACTTTGCTTGACTCTCTTCCAAGCAGTTCTATCAATTCTTCGTGAACAATCTTAATTATCTGCTGACCTGGCGTTAAGCTATCAAGAACATCCTGTCCAACTGATCTTTCCGATACCTTGGCTACGAAGTCCTTAACAACCTTAAAATTAACGTCTGCTTCCAAGAGGGCAAGCTTTATTTCCCTCATCATATCCTTTACGTCTTTTTCAGTGACTCTTCCTTTGCCGCGAAGTTTATTTACAGCATCCTGCAGCTTTCCAGATAATCCTTCGAATATCATATATCAAAACTCCTCTAAATTTTGTTGATTATGAATTCAACGCCTTCTTTTATCCTAATAATATTATCCTTACCCTTTATGTCCAGCCTATCTATATTTATGTCCTTTAATAGTTCTAATATTTCCTCAGCTTTTCTCTTTTGTACTGAAAATTTCCCAAGAAGCCCAAGCTTCTCTTCCATTTCGAACAAAATTGACTTTCCTCTTTTTATATTATCATAAACACCTTGCCTGCTTATGCCAAGCTCTTCGGCAATTTCTCCAAAAGAGTAGTCGTTATTATAATGGAGATCTAGTATTTCCATCTGCCTTTCTGTAAGAAGCTGACCATAGAAATCCATCAACAATCCTATTTCAAATACATCATTCATATTTTCCAACCCTTAGGTGTAAAGTATAATTACTTTACACCTAATTCTAATTTACAAAGCAAGTTTTGTCAAGAAAAAAGTACAATAACTCCCGCTTTTTTTTTGCGTATGTTAGCG
>JAUZPS010000719.1 GCA_030705945.1 Bacillota bacterium | reverse complement strand
ATTAAGTTTTTTTAATTTTATTAGTGCTCAGGCTTAGGTGGTCACTCCCCTTTTCTCTAGCACTTGGTAGAATCTTCTTCTATGTGAAGGCTGTACCAGTAAAGTATTTACATTGACTTTTTCTAATAGATTTAATGCAACGCTTATGATAATTTTTATTTATTTTTAACTATAATTATTATAGTTCTGCAGGAAACTTTGATATTTTTCCTATCAGTAACTGTCTCATGTAAGCATAGTCGTCTGAGTCAAAATTCCCGTCGCCGTCAACATCAGCCGCAATCAAGCCATTTATAGGATTAATAGGAAATACATTTATTTTTCCTATTAAGTACTGTCTCATATAAGCATAATCATCTGAATCGACCTTTCCATTGTTGTCTACATCCCCCAATACTCCACGTCCCGCTATAAGAGGTTCAGGCTGTACAATAACATACTTATCAGATTTGATAAGCTCACCATCCCAGTCGAAAAGCATTATTCCATTAATATCATAAGGCGATTTACCTCCCGCTTCAAATGAGAGCGCTTTTAGCCCTCCTTGAGGCATTCCACTTACAACCTTGAAGGTAATTACAGCAACTGAGCCCGACGTTTCCGGTTTACCTGATGCTATGTATGCTGCGAGATTTAAATACACCCTACCAAAGTTCAGAATACCGTTCTCAAGATCATGAGCTACCAAATCCATTCCATTATATCTGTTTTGAATCAAAGTGCCATAATCAGGCACTGAATTAGAACCGTATGGAGCATTTGTTAATGTATCCCAAGGCTGCAGATAATTTTTGTCATACTTGATATTAAACTGATAGCCCGCAAAGTTTTGTATGTTGTCAATGCTTATTGTAGCTTTTACAAAATCGCCGACTTTAACCTCAGTCTTGTCAAATTTCATTTCAACTTTACCCTCCGGAGGGTTTACAGGTGTACTAGTCGGAGCGCCTGTTGGAGTATCAATAACTACAGGACTCGTTGGCGTATTAGTTGGAGTTTCTGGAGAATAAATATTTATGATTGGAGCTTGGGTTACCTTATACCCTGACAACTGCTCTCCATTCCAATCCATTAACATTGTTCCAGTTACCGCATTTGTTAAGCGTGAGTCATCCTCTAATAGTATAATGGCTTTTTCAGGCTTTAATACTTTAAATGAAATACGAGCTAATGACCCTGTGTTATCCGGCGTCCCTGAATCCTTGTAGGCTGTAATTGATAAATATGTCCTACCGAAGGTTAATTTACCATTTGCTAGATCATTTGACGCAAAATCCGTCCCATTATATCTTCTTTGCAATAATGTTCCGGATTCTGGGGCTGACGTTTCATCATACGGAGTCCCATCTGAATAAACAGGTTGCAACACAGTGGGATCATATTTGATATTTGCTTCGTATCCGGATATTGAATCAAATCCTTTTATATTTATTGTTGCAGTTATTATATCTCCAACTACTGCCGTTGGTTTGTCAATTGTTATGTATAATTCACCGCTCACTGTTGGTTGTGTTACTTCCGGCGATGTCACATCAGGCGTTGGCGTAGCCGATAAAATGTCACCTTGCGCCGAACTGTAATTCAGACCGCCAGTCGCCGCGGCTAAAGACATATTTAAAAGCATGCTTCCAAGTAACACTAACGTAGTTAATAATACTGCTATAAATTTTTTAATACTCATCGTTCGTCCCCCTAAAATCATTAAAAATTTTTCATCTACTTTTCTTTTTTTAAATTTCCCTAAACAAAGATCTACTACCGCCCCTCATACTTTAAATTTTAGAACACCAGTCCTCTGAAACTCTTTTCCCATAAATAGTAACTTTGCTCTAATAAATACTCTTAACTTTTAATTAAAATGTTTATTTTTCATATAAATCTTATCACTTTGAGGCGTGATATACAATTATTACAAACGAATATAGTAAAACTCTTTTTAAATGTCAAATCTACTTTACATTTATGTATTTGTTTGATATATGTTTGGGAATAATATCACTTCTATTTTCCTCTTTCTTTGCTCTTTTCAGAAGAATTCAATGACGATTGACAACGAACTATAAACTTT
>JAUZPS010000718.1 GCA_030705945.1 Bacillota bacterium | reverse complement strand
ATCAAATCTTTTGATGAATTGATAAGCTTTTGTAAGGAAGCTGTTAAACTTATTTGCGAATGCGTTGAGAAGAGAAAAGGCTTATCAAACAATGACATAATGGATAGCGCAAAAAGATTTATCGATGATAATTTTGATAAAAACCTGTCATTAGAGCAGGTCGCAAAATATGCTCATCTAAATGCAACTTATTTCAGCGAGCTATTTAAAAAGGAAACGGGAATGAGTTTTGTAGATTATAAGACTCACCTTCGGATCGAGAATGCCAAAAACCTTCTGACCACTACAAATGATAACATCGAAAAAATTAGTTCCAGCCTTGGCTATTCAGATTCTAAGTACTTCAGTAAACTTTTTAAAAAGATTACCGGATTTACGCCCCACGATTTTAAAAAGGGAAAATAAAAAGCCTGCATACCAAATAAATTTAGACATGCAGGCGATTGTTTTTAGAATTCATCAGTTATTTTTTTGAGATAACTTTTGAAGTCATCCTTGAGATCGTCCCTCGTTAATGCATACTCAACAGTCGCTTCGAGAAATCCAAGCCTGTTACCGACATCATATCTTTTACCTATAAAATCATAAGCGTATATGGCCTCAGTGCCGATTAAGCTTTTTAACGCGTCTGTCAATTGAATTTCTCCTCCTTTTCCAGGAGTCGCGCTTTCAAGAAACTCAAATATACGAGGTGAAATTATATATCTTCCAAGAATAGCAATGTTTGAAGGCGCTTTGTCTATTTCAGGTTTTTCAACAAGATCTTTTACCTTAAAAACTCTGTCATCGACCTGTTTGCAGCTTACTATGCCATACTTTGATATATCTCCTTCGGGAACATGCTGCACTCCGAGCACGGTAGTTTTATATTCATCATAAACAGAGATCATTTGCTTTAGACAGGGAACCTCTGAATTTACTATATCGTCGCCTAAAAGTACGGCAAAAGGTTCATTTCCGATAAAGGATTTGGCGCAGTAGATAGCATGTCCTAACCCCTTAGGTTCCTTTTGCCTTATATAGTGGATGTCTACAAGATTGGATATATCCTGAACCTGGGTAAGGAGATCCTGCTTACCCTTTTTTTTGAGTTCTTCTTCAAGCTCATAGGACTTGTCAAAATGGTCTTCAATAGCGCGTTTGTTTCGGCCTGTAACTATAATTATGTCTTCGATGCCTGAATCAATTGCTTCTTCGACAATATACTGTATTGTTGGTTTATCAACAATAGGCAACATTTCTTTGGGTTGGGCTTTTGTTGCAGGTAAAAACCTTGTGCCGAGTCCCGCAGCAGGAATTATGGCTTTACGTACTCTCAAAAACAACACCTCTTTCGTTTTTTAAAGTCTAATTTAATTCTACCAAATTGTAATAAATCTAGCAAATTAAATGGAAGACGTTTATTGGGTAATATTATCGTAAAATTAGTATTCAGAAAAATCAGCTATACATTCTTGCTCTTTTTGTAATTATTATACGCTATTAAAAACCACGAAACTGATACAGCAAATGAGCAGCCTGCTTTAATCCAGTTAGAAGTAGAGCCTGAGTTCAGTGACATTATAAAATAGATTACAGCGCCTAAAAAAAATAATACGCCTAAAGCGATGTTCATTTTGTAGTCGAACTTTTTGTCTTTAACCATTGTTAACCTCTCTTATATAATTCTTTGCAGATAGTTTGACGGATATTTCTTCAATTAAACCTCAAACCTGTCGATTGGTTTAATTTTATCTTAAATGAAATTAGAATTCAATAACAATTGCAGTATAATAATATTACCTGAATTGTGAAAGGTTTTAGACGTAAATATAAAAAATTATTTATAAAAGACTGTTCTATATAAAAAGCAATTAATCTTTTACATTTGCCTATCGCAAAATAACGTTAAAGCGTTCGTTATTTTGCTCCGTCAAATGTAAGATTAATAGTGCTTTTTACATAGCTAGGAGAATTCAGCATTAATCAATGCATGAGGAACTTAAAAATTATATAGGTACCAATTAGGCTGTTGATTATTTACAGCAGCCTAACTGGTTACAAAACGTCTTAACATCCTTTTTATCTATTT
>JAUZPS010000717.1 GCA_030705945.1 Bacillota bacterium | reverse complement strand
TCAGATGTTATAGAACTTCCTCTTCCGACAAAGATCCCTTTTAATTTTAGTATATGTTCTTCATTTAACCTGTCTTCTGATATTGACTTCTTTGCAAAATCCCATTTTTCTTTAAGTTCATCAAGCGAGCGGGCGCAAACGGCTATACGCCATTCCTTGTCTACAAATGCGCGTAAATTATTGTTAAATACTGATTTTTCAAAATCGGTATGATCATTTTGATCTTTTACAAATTCTTCAAATGAGTATTTTAATTCCTCAAAGTTATCACCCGAAAATAATATTACTTCTTCGCCAGTTCTGGAATTTTGCTTGCTAGATAGGCTGCTTTTTGAACCAGCATTGCTTTTAATTGAATATGTCTTTTTCAGAAATTCAGGTCTGAATTCTTCCAGACATATATGATTATCCGCTCCTCCAAAACCATAAGAACTAATATTCGCCCTTCTTGGGTGAGCCGGAGTTTCTTTCCATTTCATACCTTCAGTTAAAATATAAAAAGGCGATTCCTCTATCTGAAGCTTTGGATTAATTTCCTTTACATTTGCGGTAGGAGGTAAAAATTTGTTATCCAATGCCAAGGATGCTTTAATTATCCCAGCTACGCCAGCGGCATTTCTTAAATGCCCAATATTTGATTTAATTGACCCAACTCCGCAATAATTTTTTTTATTTGCGCCTAAGCTCGAAAACGCCTCTTTTAGCGCCGATATTTCTGTTATATCGCCAACAATAGTTCCTGTACCATGAGCTTCAACCATTTCAACTGTTTCAACAGAATAATCCGCCATATTAATAGCGTTTTTAATAACCCTGACCTGTCCTTCAACGCTTGGAGCTGCTATATATTTGCCTTTTCCATCACTTCCCTGCCCATAACCAGAAATTATAGAATATATATGATCTCCATCCCTTAACGCATCAGAAAGTCTTTTAAGCACAAGTATTCCCCCGCCTAATCCCATAACAAAGCCATTTGCTCTTGAATCAAATGGATACGACCCATCTGGTGATAATGCGTTAATTGCTGAAAAAGCAGTCAATCCCACTTCGGTTAAAGTTACCTCTACCCCTCCGGTTATTGCCGCGTCAAACTCATAATTCAAAAGTCCTGCGACTGATAGTGAAACAGCAGTCATTGCTGAAGAGCATGCTGAGTCTACTGTATAAGAAGGCCCCCAAAAGTCAAAAATATTAGTTATTCTTCCCACAGTCAAATTCTGAAGATACCCTGTCGATGAATCTTCAGTCAACTGTCGGGTTTCCTTGAGTAATTTTTCCGATGCTCGTTTTACTATATTCTCAATATCATTATATATGGGACTTGATTTCGATTCAGCATTTCTTAAAAGCTCGTTTTCTACCCTTGCGAAAAAAATCCTCCTTACAACATTTTCAAAGTTTCTCCCAGGAGATCCTGAGTTTAATATAACCGCAGTCTTTTCTCTTGGAAGCTTGTTCTTTAATTGATCTAAGGCCTGTTCAACGCAATATATTGTGGAATGTTGATTAGGATCCATATATTCGGCTACAAATGGCGGAATTTTATATTTTTTGCTTAAGACAGAATAGTCACTAATGTCGGGTATGGCTGCAATTTTCGTATATGTTTTGTCGCCCTTATTAGACTTTTTAAAAGTTTCTGGCCTAAATAAAACCTCTTTATCAAAAATATAATCTGGTAATTCCCTTATTGATATTTTTTTATTCAGAATATTATTCCATAAATCATTCACATTATTGGCATCAGGAAACAGACCACTCATAGCAACAATAGCAATTCGCTCTTCAGGATAGAAGTATGTATTCATATAAACCTCCCAAATCATTATGTAAAGTTATATTAATTAACAGTGTAAATTTTTATATATTTTATAATCAATTGTGTATTAATTCGGTGTATTAATTCGGTGTATTAAAATTGTGTAATTTTTATATCTTGTATTCTTTTGGATTGTTTATCTATACAGTTACTATATAAAAAGCACTATTAATCTTACATTTGACGGAGCAAAATAACGAACGCTTTAACGTTATTTTGCGATAGGCAAATGTAAAAGATTAATTGCTTTTTATATAGATAAGTTACGAAAAAGATT
>JAUZPS010000716.1 GCA_030705945.1 Bacillota bacterium | reverse complement strand
ATTAATGTTAAACTTTCAAGTGGTAGAACACTTAAGTCAGACATGGTAATAATGGGAATAGGCGTAAGACCGGAATCCAGAATTGCTGCGGATGCGGGCCTTAAGATTGGAAAAACAGGCGGAATATTTGTAAATGAATTTATGCAAACTTCTGATGAGGATATTTACGCGGTTGGAGACGCTGTTGAAATAAAGGATTTTGTGAGCGGTAATGAAGCGTTAATACCACTTGCGGGACCCGCTAACAAACAAGGTAGGATTGCCGCAAACAATATAGCGGGTTTAACAGAGAAATTTGAAGGGACTCAGGGTACATCTATTGTTAAGGTGTTTGATATTACTGTCGCTGTAACAGGCAACAATGAAAGAATACTTAAAAAGAATGGCATAGAATATGAAAAATCCTTTACCCACTCTGCATCCCATGCAGGCTACTATCCAGGAGCAATTCCGATGTCAATAAAGCTGATTTTCGGTAAGAATGACGGCAAGATATTAGGAGTTCAAATTGTTGGATATGAGGGCGTTGATAAAAGAATGGATGTATTTTCCACTGCCATGAGAGCTGGTATGACTGTATTTGACCTTGAAAAACTTGAGCTTTCATATGCTCCTCCGTATTCTTCCGCAAAGGATCCTGTTAATATTGCCGGTTTTACCGCGTCAAACATACTGAAAAAAGATGTGGATATATTTCATTGGGATGATGTGGGCAGCATAGATGTGAATAAAGCGTTGTTGATAGATGTGAGGGCGCCCGAAGAATTTCAGCTTGGAGCAATAAAGGGAGCGGTCAATATTCCAGTTGATGATATAAGGGAAAGACTTTCAGATATTCCAAAAGACAAAGAAATATATGTTTACTGTCAGGTAGGTTTAAGAGGCTATCTTGCTGCAAGAATACTTTTACAAAAAGGATATGAAAAGGTCAGAAACTTAAGCGGAGGGTATAAAACTTATCAGATGGCTATTCAGAAGCAATCTAATGAAGATATATATGAATATGATAAGATTATGAAAAATGATGATATTAAACCGGTAGACTTAAAACCCGATAGTGTCTCCGATACAAAGGTGGAGCTTGACGCATGCGGTCTGCAATGTCCGGGTCCTATAATGAAGGTTTATGATACAATTAAATCTATGAATTATGGAGAAATTCTTGAGGTTAAGGCAACAGATCCCGCATTTGCAGAGGATATAAAAACCTGGTGCAAAAGTACCGGTAATAAGCTTATTGATGTAGGGTTCGAAAAAAATACGTTTAAAGCAAAAATATTAAAGGAATTAAATAGCAATGATTCAAATGCAATTTCAAGAAAAAAAGATAAGTCAATGGTAGTTTTCAGCGGAGATCTGGATAGGGCAATAGCATCCTTTATAATCGCAAATGGAGCTGCTGCTATGGGGAGAAAAGTAACTATGTTCTTTACATTCTGGGGACTTAATATATTAAGAAAACCGGAAGGCGGAAGGGTCAAGAAAGATTTTATTTCCAAAATGTTTGCAATGATGATGCCAAAGGGATCAAAAAAGCTGGCTCTTTCTAAAATGAATATGGGTGGAGCTGGTTCAAGACTTATAAGATACCTGATGCAAAAAAAGGAAGTATCATCACTCGAGGAACTAATTAACCAAGCGAAGAAGAATGGAGTGACATTTGTTGCTTGTAATATGTCCATGGATATAATGGGAATTAAAAAAGAGGAACTTATTGACGGAATTACAATTGGAGGGGTAGCATCCTTTTTAGGAGCAGCTGAAGAATCAGACATGAGTTTATTTATCTAGCGCTATATAAGAGGGACGTGATTAACTAAATATTTACAATATTTAAATCCAGATATACCAAGGGTTATACACTTTAAATATGGTAATATCTAGGCTGAAAATTGATTGGGGTAGCTCATGAATTTTTAAAAAATTAGTGAGCTACCCCAAAAATATTTTAATGTTTTGGAATGCTGAAAAAATAACTTCCGATAAAATCTTCGCTTAGGTATATAAAAAGCACTATTAATATTACATTTGACGGAGCAAAATAACGAACGCTTTAACGTTATTTTGCGATAGGCAAATGTAAAATATTAATTGCTTTTTAT
>JAUZPS010000715.1 GCA_030705945.1 Bacillota bacterium | reverse complement strand
GAATAATCAAAAAGAACGGCTTCAGGAGATCATACACCTGGAAGATAAGATTAAGGCTTCTAGCAATAAATTCTCAAAGTCGGAACATACAAGGGAGTTTAGGGAAAGCTTTAAATTGACGCCTCTCTTATCCCTTAACATTGCAAAAGCTTATTTTCTAAGTGGAAAATATGATATGGTTGAAAAGTATTTACCTGTTGCTGCTCAGGATAAAAACCTCTTAAATGCTATATATGAATTGAACATGGGATTACAAAGGGTATCAGTAAAAAAATAAACTGGTCAACTGGGAGTTTCAAAAACTTGATATAATGGATTTTCATCATACAAAACTTGAACAAGGAATTTTTTGAAACTCCCTAACTTAAACCCCAAATAAAAACCAGTTGCAAAGCGGCTGGCATTAAAGTAATATTGCCCCTACCTCACAACTGGTTTTTAAGGTTTAGGAATTTTGAAAAAATTACATTATATTTTATAGGTATATCCAAACTTCTTTGAAAGCTTCATAACGTCAGCAATATTTATAACTCCGTCACCTGTTAAATCACATATATCATTGTATTCTGCTTCTCCCTTGTTTGAACCGAAGGCTTTTGCTATCATCATTACATCTATCAGGTTAACAGCGCCATCCTTATTTAAATCTTCCGGATTTTTAATTGTATCTCTTATATCAATTATTAAACATTCATCTGTGAACTCATAGGATATTAACTTGTTGAAACTCTGCGCGATTGTTCTTATTGGAACCATAGTACGTCCATCAACAATAAGAACTGGAGAATCCAATTTTCCTTGAACGCCGTTTAAAATATAGTCGTCTCTATTAATATACATGCTCAGTTTATTTGAACTATCCTGAAGTGTGATTTTTCCATCTGATGCTGAATAAGATGCTGTTAAGCCCATATAATCCGCGCATTCTCTTACTGAAACCAATAAAGTATTGTTTTTCCCAAAGCCATAATTTCCATCAACCTGAGAACCGTTTATAATGAGCCTCCTTATCATCAGGGTAAAATCTCTGGAAATCAATTTGTAATAATATGATGAAACATATACATAGTTAAATATTTCATTTCCTGCAAGGTATAAAGTTGTCAAATTCTGAAGATTTTGGAGAGGACTTATATCATTGATATCGTTAAAACTCAAATCAAGGAAATTCAACTCTGTAGAGTTCTGAATGGCTTCAATATTTGTGACATTATTATGAGATAAAGTCAATTTTGAAAGCTTTTTCAAATCACGAAGTGGTTCCAGATTACTAATATTGTTATGGTCCAAAATCAATGTTTCAAGATTTACAAGTTGCTGTATTCCATCCAGGTCTGAAATATTTTTAAAACTTGCATTAAGACCACTGATTTTTGCAAGTTCGCTTTTTAATACATCCCCATAAGGCTTATCTAATGCCTGCCTTACAACAGTTTCCAGGTTTTTATCACTGAATTTTGCTACCTGATCTTTATTATTGCACAATGTGAATTCCTGTGATCTACCTACTCTCACATCTCCTTTGAAAGCTACAAGATAAAATTCCCATTTGCCATCAGCATAAAAGTTGGATGGCGCAAAAAATGAGCAATTATCATATCCTTTTGTTTGGAAACAATATGTATAATACTCACTGAAACCGCTATCGCGCCCAATGAATATAACATACTTGTCCACATCTGCCAAAGGTGTCCATGTTGCATTTATATAGCTTTGATCGAAATTGAAATTTGCGCTAATATTCTCTGGTATGCTGCTTACCGCCCTTATATCAAATTCCTTTGTAATGCTGCTTGATTCACCATTGGAGGCAGTTACAACGGCATTAAGCTTGTACACATCATTACCTGGCAATGTTATAGTTCTTGCATCATCTCGGGTATAGGAATTATTATTGCTGGAGATTGCGCCATTCACATAATCATAGCTTGAATATATATTTCCGGCGCTATCCTTAACTGTCATTGAAACAGTCGAACCATAAATATCATTTGCAGTTGAGCTTTTGACCTGACTTACTATATCGACTTTTCCACTTCCATATATGCCACTGTTTACACTTACTACGGGATTACTGTTTGGATTGGCAGTGGTTGATGGTGATGGCGATTCTGATGGCGCTGATGATGGTGACGTTACTGGAT
>JAUZPS010000714.1 GCA_030705945.1 Bacillota bacterium | reverse complement strand
ATTTGTCGCTATTGTAGGTCCATCAGGCTCAGGTAAATACACCTTAATGAATATGCTCGGATGTTTAGATACAGCAACAGAGGGTGAATACATACTTGACGGAAGAAATATAAGCGGCTGTAATGATAACCAACTAGCTGAAATAAGAAATTGTAAAATCGGATTTGTCTTTCAAAAGTATAATCTTTTGCCCAAACTTACCGCTATTGAAAATGTAGAATTACCACTTATATATCAGGGTAAAGGAACAAGAGAGAGAAGAAAAATGTCAATTGACGCGCTCACAAGATTAGGATTAGGAACCCGACTTTCAAGTAAACCATCAGAGCTTTCTGGTGGACAACAACAAAGAGTCTCTATTGCAAGAGCTCTCGTTACAAACCCTCCAGTAATTTTGGCGGATGAACCTACAGGAGCATTGGATAGTAAAACCGGTAAAGAAGTTTTGCAAATATTAAAGGAACTTCACGATAGCGGAAACACAATTATACTTATCACACATGATTTGGATATCGCTCAAAAAGCAGAACGAATTGTAAAAATTCAAGACGGTAAAATTGTTTCTGATACATCTGATGAATATGGAGAGTCACAGGCTGTATAAATTTCAGATACAATTTTTCTGGATTTCCACCTATTAAAACACTTACTTCAATATATATGTGATTAAGGAAAACAAAATGTTTGGGGATGTGATACATTGAGCAAAATAGTAAAGGCAAAGGTAAATTGGGTATCTGATAACGATCAAATACAACCCATTGGAAAACATGTTACTGCAGCTCGTTTTGAGGATGTCAAGGGCAATTGGCCAAGTGAGGCATGGAGCGTTTTAGCAGATTTTTCTGAGACTAACAACAAATCAATTATTGATTTGAATTTTTTATTTGAATGGGCGCCGGAAAATCTAATTTATTCAGGCAGCCGCTTTGATTTATTTGAAGGCAATTGTTTGGTGGCAACTGGTGAAATACTGGGCTGAGATACTACAAATAACAGGCGCTAAAGTATATTGTGTAAAAAATTATCAATAGCTGTAAGAATCTTGTTTGCGATTCTTATAGCTATTGATAAAATAACCTCATAAGTGTTTTTCATTGTTAATAACGGTGGTAAAATCAAACCGACATAGACAAAATTCTGTTTATAATAAGATTAATCACTCAACTTTCCCACTTCAAATTAAGCAGCCATAAAAAGAACCATAATTACATTTGAATATAAACTTGATAAGCGCATTATTTTGAGAATGCGACTGCAAGAATATTAATGATGTGGGAAAGTTAAGTTACTATTTTAAATTAAATTGTGATGGCATTTGTTTATGATTTTGAGAAACTTGAGCAAAATCACAAGTTTTTATGCCAACTCACCAACCAAGAACTTGAATCAGTTTTTCTGCATATCTCTTACCATAGGTAACTTCTGAATCATGACCAAAATGCAGATGATATGTTGTATCAGCAGGATCCTGAACCAAGCCATTTGCAGAGACCACATAACAATTTGTAATTAAAGAAGGCAGCTTATTTACCAATGTATTGTGACCTGCGCAAGGACCACTGTACAGCAGTTCACCAGCTAGGAAAGGAACATTGCCAAGATTCAGATCCTTCCTGAGGTCTTCTACGAGGGTTTTTACCTTGTTAGGCCAATCAGATTGACCACTGTTTGATTCTCCCTGGTGGAAGAGGATGGCATCAATGACTCCTCCCTTTTGCTGCGCAAGTTTTGCGCGATTTATAATCCAACTATATTTTGTACCTCCCGACTTCATAAACGTCTCAATCTTTTCACCGCTTATTGCGCAGGGTATTAGTCCAATAGTATCTCCCGCGGGAACTTTCTGTATCATTGTCTTGCCAAACCAGTCTCCAATACCGACTGCGCCGTTCCATGCCTCATGCAGAGGCGGACATGCCACATCCCATTGATCTGTTACTCTGCCGAGTGCTGCGTTATTATCATACCCCAATACTAGCACACGGGGGTCTTCAACTTTATCTGAGGCTTGAGCCTTAGGATATCCTGCCATATTGGATTGACCCAATAATAAATAACAATGGAATTTAGGAGAAGTCGATGGAGTTGTTGGAGTTGGTGTAGGCGCTTTTGTTGACGTTGGCGTAGACGCTTTGGTCGATGTTGGCGTAGGCGCTTT
>JAUZPS010000713.1 GCA_030705945.1 Bacillota bacterium | reverse complement strand
TATCTGTTTTATAGCCACAAACTGAATGAAGACCTTTTGCCATATAACCAAAATTATCGACATCGCCGTTAAGGAATTTGCATGTAAAAGTAAGAAGCCATTCACAATCCCTATCACCCAAATTTAAATAGTTTGAATATACATTCCATGAAGTGATGTTAGTATCAAGAGCATAGTTATTAGCAGGATAGCCATGACCACAGTAAACTGCTAAATCACTATTATCTGCATATGTAGAGTCTTCACTTACCCAATCTGTTTGCCAAGCATCCCCTTGGCTATACCATACTTGGTTCCAGTTTGTATTAGGGTCGTCAACGATACCACTAAGAAGTCCTTGAATTAGACTTGAACTTGTTTGCAAACTTCCTAACTGCTTTGTGTTATCTGCGTTCCAATTGTCGTATGTTGTTACATTTTCAGCAAAAATAGAAAGTTGACTTCCATCTGAGTCTGCTAGTACGCTTTGAGGTAAATTGAATATAAATATGATTGCTAAAAATAGAATCCTTCTCTTCATATGCACACTCTCCTTATTTACATTTTGTTAAACCTTTTTTAATATAAAACTATAGATAATTCTCCTCCTTTCTTTAAGTCGTAAAAAGAATATAATGTAATAAATTGTATATGTATATAATAACATACATGTTAAAAAATGTTAATATAAAATAAATAATTTACGTATGGCTAGTATTAGCAGTCTTTGATTTTATGAATAAGTTGAATAAGACATGGATAAGAGAAAGTTAGTTATAATATAGAACAAATATTATTTACCTTTATACATTTTAATATATCTATAAAGTGTCGCTCTACTTACACCTATAAGCTTTGAGAACTCAACTGCATTTATTTCTTTTAGCCTCCATTTATTATAATATTTACCAAGCTCCTTTGGTAAGATTCTTTCTGGTCTACCTATTGCTAGACCGCTTTTTGTACCAAATTTTTTTGCTTTTTCAATACCTTCTTTTACTCTTTCAACTATAAGTTCTCTTTCCATTTCAGCAACTGCTCCCAGAATTGTAAGTAAAAACTTATACATATTTCCATCAGTATTAAAGCCTTCCTTTATAAAATGAATAGTTACGCCTTTTTGTCTAAAATATTCAGTAAGCTTTCGAAGATCATCAACATTCCTACCAAGCCTACTAATACTCTCAATATAGATATTATCACCCTTCCTTACTTCAAACATTAGTTTACTTAGCTGTGGTCTATCCAAACTTTTACCACTGGATTTATCAATATATTTCTTATCTATTTTATAATTATCCAGACTTATTTCTTGTCTTCTTTCGTCCTGCTTAATTGTGGAAACTCTTTCATATGATATATTCAAAAAAATCAACCTCCAAGTATAATTTAAATCATATTATACATTGTATCAAAAAAGCATCAAATGAATTGAGACAAAATTGTTACGAAAAATTAACATATTCAAGCTTGTCTTTTCCTAAAATTTTGGTGTATCAAAAACCTATAGATAAATGATACGATTTTAAAAGACAAAAATGCCCTTGAAATTGGCTTGTCTTCATCTTGACTATGTCTCATTGGATTTGATGCTTTTTTGAATCATACTATTTCAGGCATTTAGCTGTATAGGGGTTAAACCAAAATAGCAATTGAATTCGATTTAAAAAATTATACAAAATTAACGTTAGGTTCTTATTGTAAAAATTTATTTTTTATTGACTGAAGTCATAAAATTGTTTATTCTATTAAAAAATAAATATTAATAGTTATGAGAAAGAGTAGTATATATGGCCCTCGGTGACACCCTTTAACTTTTAATTCGAATTTTTGCGGGCGGTGGTGTCGGTCATAGCATCGCCACCCGCGTCCCACTGATTTTTAATTCGAATTATCGTCTCTTAAGCCGCTATTTATATGGCCACGATCTATGTTTCGAATTATATTGAAACTCGAATTAACTGATCTTAATCCGAATTCAAATTAATACTGGCAAGCAGGGCTTTTGCGTTATTCATCATCTGCTCCAGTGCAGGAAAATCTGTGACGATAGACTTGCCATTCATCCCTTTTCCAGAATATAAAAAGCGTTGCCGGAGGAATGCGTAGCAGCGCCGTAGGCGCTTAACAGACGGACGCAAAAACGGAGGTCTGACGGGGATTGGGGCAGCGCACCAACAAG
>JAUZPS010000712.1 GCA_030705945.1 Bacillota bacterium | reverse complement strand
TTTTCATGTTTTTATTTGATTTAATGCTTTTGCTTCCATAAAACCTAAATATAATTCCTACAGTTAGTCCCGCAAGAATATGGCTTACAAGTAGAAATAATCCAATGCTAGGCATTTTGAACATACCTGTCGCAACTGCTCCGACAATAAAAAGAGGACCGGAGTTATTAGTGAATGCAAGCAGACGTTCCCCTTCAATTTTTGAGACTTGACCTTTCTCTCTCAAATCCGTTGTTAATTTTGCCCCCATTGGATAACCACTTGTTATTCCCATTGCCACTGGGAAGGAACCACAACCGGGCACATTAAAAATAGGTCTCATTATTGGCTCAAGAATTATTCCGGTAGCTCTTATGAAGTTGGTTCGGTTTAATAAATCGGAAGCTACAAAGAATGGGAATAAGGAAGGAAAAACTATATTGATGCACAGGTTTATTCCTTTTAATGCTGACTCAACCGCTGTTTTTGAAAACAAAATAAGACAAACAATAAAAGTTATACACATAAGCGGTATTAAATTTTTCTTTAAATAAAATATGTGGGATTTTGGATATAAGGTAACAAGTAGTATTACAATAATTAAAATTATTATAAATAAATTCAATTTTTCACCCTGATTTCTGCTGTAATTAAGCATAAGCGTTCAATATACCATTATTCTCTTTTATTGAAGCATAGTGTTTTATAATGGTGATTTATTAAAAGTTTGGTATATATAGCTTTAGCTCATTGACTAAAAAGTTTCTGTTAGAATTCTATTTTAACATTTAAAATATATGCGCAAATATTTTAGCAAAAAAACTCATTATTTACTCAACTTTCCCACATCATTATTGTTCTTGCAGCCTTATACGAATTATATACACCTATCAAATTCATATCCAAATGTAGTTGAATTTGTGGATGTTTTTATGGCTGCTTAATTTGAAGTGGGAAAGTTGAGTTATTTATTGAAATCTTATAAAATCTTATATTACAAGGCTATGCTGAAATATTGTCTTATGTTATAATAAAAAATGGTTTACAAATCATATAACCTATTATCAATATAAAACTAATACATTAGACGAGGTGTGTAAATGACAGTTACAAACGATAAGAACAGATTTATATCAAATAGCCTAGCTGATGAGCTTAAAGCCCATACAAAGAAATTTAAAAAAAATAACAAAGGAGTTTTAGAAGCTGCAGCTAATAATAATACCTACAATGAAGTATATACGCAATTAATTTCTGATGTCATTCTTGAATCTATGCATGTTATGGATGCATGGGAAAATAAAAATTATGATCAATTAGATGGCATGACACCAATGGAGTATTATGCCACCTTAAATAATATTAATGACTTTATTGAGTTAATATATATTTTGGAAGCCGAAAATTCCGGAATTATCCCGAACGGGCTTGCTGGTTATATTAATGAAAATAAAGAAAAGTTTTCAAATGAGCTTGTCGATTTATTAAACTCAATGGAGTTAGATGAGGATAAGAGTATTAATCAGGAGCAAAGGGCAATAATTCATATGGCGGAGATTATTTCTGATCCTAAATTTATTGAACCATTATTTGATATCATTTCAAAACTTGAAAATGACAAAACGGATTCAAATACGTTGACAACATTAACAAATGCCATACAACAGATCGGAAAGCCAGCGATTGAGAAACTTATCAATAAAATCAACAGCATGGAAAAAAGCGGACCTATATACAGTTATTTGTTGATTGGTCTTGCTAGGATCGGCTCAAAAAATAAATCTGATGAGCTCTACCAACTTTTAAGAAGATTATTTAGAGACAGCGAATTGAAATTCATTGAGGCAAACGCCTTAGGTGTTTATGGTGATGGAAGAGCGCTGTCTGTAATAAGAGGTTATATTGAAAAGAATGCTCATAAAATTACAAAGTGGGAATATTCGCAATTAAGAGAAATATTAGTGCAGCTAGGCGGAATGGTTAAAGATTTTGATACTTATTTCAGCTCTGTAAAGGATATGTAGTAATAAAGTATCCAGAAAGATACTTGAATAAGGGCGTTTCAAAAAATTCCTTGTTCAAGTTTATATCACTAAAACCCATTATATCAAGTTTTTGAAACGCCCAGTTGACCAGCTATTTTTTTGATACTACCTATATAAAAAGCACTATTAATCTTACA
>JAUZPS010000711.1 GCA_030705945.1 Bacillota bacterium | reverse complement strand
TTTTGCTACTGCTGCAACAAGATTTTGAATTGACATATCCAACTCAGCCATTTTTGTATTCAAGGTATCCTTCTCAAATTGCAAAGCATCTCCCGATAGTTCAACTAAGGCTTTTTTGTTAAATATCTCATCAAATACTGGTGAAGTTTTCGTTGCAATTTTTTTCAGCTCTTTTAACACAGAGTCGTCAAGAGTGTTGCCATTAATATTTGCATTATCACACCGTGATTTCCTGCTTTTCTCTTTCATCTCACACATATAGTAAAACACCTGCTCACCATCCGCATTCGTCCTTTTCATTGATTTCGGCCTCATATAGCTGCCGCATTGGGAACATCTAAGAATGCCTGAAAGAAGAGATTGGGAGTTTTTTGCTTTCCGATAAGCTTTTGATTTATTTTGCTTAAGTAGTTTTTGAGCTTCAATCCATAATGCGCCCGTTATAATCCCTGTATGCATACCTACTGAAATAATCCACTCGCTGCTATCTCTATACCGTTCACTGTAATTCTCCTTATCCTGCCTAGTTTTATTATACGCTGTTAAACCATTGATTCCATTAAACTCTTCTGAACCTGAGCACACATCATAACCATCGTCAATCAGATAGTCGTATAAAACCTTATCCGCGATGGCATACACAGGGTTTGAGAGAATTAATCTGATTGAGTATCTGTGAAAATCCAGTCCGTTTTTAGTGTTAATTCTATTCTCTATCAGATATTTTTCTACCTTTGTTATAGATTTTAAACTTACATACTTATCATAAATCAATTTCACCAAATTTATTTCCTCAGGTATTGGCGTCAGTTTGAACATTTTCCTTTCTTTTCCGCTTTGATCAATTGAAACAACTGCTTCAGATTTATAGCCTGTTGGTGTTATCCCACCCAGCCAGCGTCCTGTTTTAGCCAACTGCATCATATTGTCTTTTATTCTCTCTGCTATTGTTTCTCTTTCAAGCTGGGAAAATACTGAAGCTATGTACATCATAGCCCGTCCCATAGGTGTGGTTGTATCAAACTGTTCCCTTATGGAGATAAAATTTACATTATATATATTTAAATCTTTTATTAGCTGGGAAAAATCAGATACATTCCTGCTTATACGGTCCAGTCTATAACAGATGAGTAAATCAAATTTCTTTGACTTAGCGTCTTTAATAAGCTTCTGGAACTGAGGTCTGTTGGTATTGCCTCCAGAAAACCCTTCATCTTCGTAAATCGTAAAATCATCTTCTAAGAGTCCTAGATATTTCATTCCATGCTCTTTACATAGCTGTATTTGATTTTCGACACTCTCGCCCTTGCCGGTAAATTTACTTTTTCTTGAGTATATCGCAGCCTTCATTCACATCATTCCTTGAATAAGTATTATATATGGTTCTATTAAAACAATTAATCTTTTACATTTATCTATCGCAAGATATCGTTAAAAACATTCGCTATTTTGCTCTGCTAAATGTAAGATTAATAATGATTTTAATACATTATAAAGACGATAAATCTTCTACTTTGCAATTTAATAAACGTTCATAAACTTTTTCATATAGTTCATTTTTTCTTTCATCACTGATAGGCAAGGTCAAAATGTAGTCTTTTACAAATTGAATGTATGCTTCTCCTATTCTTTTTCTTATTTCAAACATATCTTCTTTGGTTTCCGGATAATGAACTTTAATTATGTAAGAATCTTTTGACCTAGCCATGCTCCCCCCTCCTTCCTGTTCAGTTCATATTTAATATATATGTGAGATCGGCTTGTACCTTGCGCTTTGAAGGTTAAAGTCTTTTTGTCAGCGCTTTTGGAGCATAAAAATACCCCTTCATTTATAAAGAATATGAATGAAGGGGTCTGTTGCAATATCATCTTCAAGACATTTGTTTCTTAGTGAAGAACAAATGGTCATGTTTTTATCTGGGTAGCGCAATGGTGTGACAGCTTTACGTTATTTTTTTACTTAAAACAAGCGGTAGACTGCATGTCTACCGCTTGTAAGGTTATATAGCGATTTTTAAAAAAATCATTCTATCGAAAATCAATTTAGGCAGTTTCAAAAAAAATTTGTCACCTGAGCGCTTCAAAAACCTGATATAATGGATTTCCATCATATGAAACTTGAACAAGGAATTTTTTGAAACTCCCTTACACGAGAGTGTCAAG
>JAUZPS010000710.1 GCA_030705945.1 Bacillota bacterium | reverse complement strand
ATTAAAATCATTATTAATCTTATAATCTTACATTTAGCAGAGCAAAATAACCAACGGTTTTACGGTATTTTGCGATAGATAAATGTAAAAGATTAATTGATTTTAATACATTTATTAATTTTAAACTTAAGATGCTTAAGATTGAACGACAGTGTTAAATTTAGCTGCAACAAGTATTACATCTGACATGTTTATCGCTCCGTCTTTATTCAAATCATATGTATCAACGTATCCTGGATTTCCTGTAACTGTATTAAATTTACTAGCCAAAAGTATTACATCCGCCATGTTTATAACTCCATCCTGGTTTATGTCAACACTGTTGACAATTGTTGGTTTCGAAGTTGGGGTTGAAGTTGGTTTTAAAGTAGGAGTTAAAGTAGGGGATGCCTGAACTGCGCTGAACTTCCAACAATTCAGATTAAAAAGGTAACCGCTTCCACCAGTAAATTCTAAATAAAGATTATGAGTACCGCTTACCCCGCTGACACTGCACGTTGCAGTAGACCATGTCTGCCAATCGCCGGTTCCGGTAACTGGACAAGTCCCTACCAAAGAACCGGTAATACTGTCAAGTCTGATTTCAATATTGCCTCCGCTGGTACCACTTGCTACTCTAGCTTGAAAGCTTCCCGCGCCGCTACCGAAATTGATATTGTTGTAGACAGCATAATCTCCATTCTCAATATACCCGACATCCTGTCCGCCTTCAGCGCAGCTTTCTGTCTGAATACCCGACTGGTCATTGTAATCTTCCGCTTCTATCTGACTTAAAGCCGAGCGAGGACTAGGAGGAGTAGACGCTTTTGTCTTTATCCTTAAGACGGTGACTGAATAAGCCGGAAATTCATAATTAAATGATGAACTTATTCCAGAAACAGTTTTGCTAACAGGAGCTACCTTGGTAGGCGCAGAAAATGAATTTTCAGCGTTAGGATCAGTATTTGTCATAACGAGCGCAGTACCTGTAGGATCAATATAACTTGCTCCATTAATCTTTATGTTAGACGCCTCGTTGTTAGCTGACGCGTTGACAGCTTTAAGGATTATATCTCCGGTAGAGTTATCCTTGCTGGTCGTAAAGAAAAATGATGTGTTGGAACCGCTGAAGGTAGTTGGTAAAATGTTGCTGCCAAGATTCTGGCTGAACATCTTTTGAACGTGATATGAAGGAGTTCCATAGACTTGGTAGCTGTTGTAAACTATGGCGTCAGGATTCCATTTTCTGTCATTGGAATTTACGTATAAAGGCGCATATGACGCCATTTTAACTACGTCAGAGTTCCTTTCCAAACCAGTCATAAAAGCAGCTTCCCCTAATCCAGCCATAAGGTTTCCCTGACCACAGTTCTTAGTAACAGCGTATTCGCCAACATAAATCTTTGGTCCAGTACGGCTGTATTTATCATATTTTGTAGCATTATTCATAAAGAACTGAGCTGTATCGTAGTAATGCTCATCAATATAGTCGATAGTGCTTCCTGGTATATTACTGTCCGCAATACAAATTATATTTGGATATTTTGCCTTTATCGCGTTATAGAAAGACTGGTATCTAGCCGAATATGTAGCTTGCTGGAAATTCTCTTCATTGCCTATTTCAATATATTTAAGGTTGAATGGCTCGGGATGACCATTGGCGGCTCTTTTCGCTCCCCATGTTGTAGTTGTGGCGCCATTCGCGTATTCTATGGCATCAAGAACTTCCTGAATAAATGGCTCCATAGGAACATTATCACTATGCGCCATACCAACACTGCAAACATAGAGGGGAGCGGAATTTGTGTCTTCACACATCTGAAGGAACTCATGGAATCCCATACCGTCAGATGTGCGATATCCCCAAAGATTCGAATGCCCTGGCCTTGTTTCGATAGGACCTATGGTATTTTTCCACCTGAAAGCATTTACCATCTTGTCGCCTTCAACAAAGCAACCACCAGGAAAACGGTTGAAACGAGGTTTTAAGTCATTAACCATTGTGAGAAGATCATTCCTTAATCCGTTAGGCCTATTCTTATATGTTGGCGGGAAACATGAAACTACGTCAAACCATATTGTGCCGGGTTTGTCTGTTGATAATAAAAATCTTCCACTTCCGTTTGAACCATTTGCCGTCATTGTAGCAGTAAACTTATTCCATCCTGTTGTCAAGCCTGTTACTGT
>JAUZPS010000071.1 GCA_030705945.1 Bacillota bacterium | reverse complement strand
TCAAGTATGGCATACGGCGCAGATCCTAACTCATCACATTCATTGAAAGCAAATCAGCCAAGTCAAACTTCTACATTGGGATTAGGTGAACGCCAACCAACTAAGGAAGAAATTAATTGGGCTAATAAGCATATGTCAAAAAACCGTCCAATACGGAACAACAAGTTAGCAATCAAACGTATTAATGATGAATTAAAGCTCAAAGGTCAACCTCAAATCAATATTAATTCCGCAGTTCCCATGGGGAAAGAAGTTAGCGCGCAAGTTGATGCGACGTCAGCATCTACGACAACGTTGTCATCAAATACATCATCAACTAGCGCGACAGTGTTGCCTTCATTTATAGATAATAGTACGCTAGCTTGCTTTCCTCCTATTGGAGATCAAAATCCCCTTTCATCCTGCGTTGCCTTTTCAACTACATATTACCAGTTCACACACATGACGGGACTTTTAAGAAATTGGGACGTTAAAAATGATACTACAAACACAAAGAAATTTTCTCCAAGCTGGACATACAACATAGGTAACAGTGGGGCAGATAATGGCATGAGTATTTATGGCGCATATGGAATTCTTTCAGATGACGGCGCTTTAACGTGGGCTAACTTTCCATACGATAATACCAATTATAAAAAGTGGCCCATAACAAGCGATTTATGGTTAGACGCAATAAAATATAGAGCGGATCAATCGGGAAATGTTGAAATTTCTGATACCGCAGTTCCAAGAAATGATGACACACCTGTTACAAGCGCGACAGATCCTGATCTAAACTTGCTTAAAAATTACCTGAATAATGGATATGTTCTTTCTTTTGCGACGTATATATGGTCATGGCAATTTAAGGATATTGGTAATGATCCATTAACAACGGTGGATGATCCTTTTGTTGGTAAAAAAATCTGCTATGCAAGAGCTACTAATAATTCATATGACGGCAGACATGTGATGACAGTTGTAGGTTATAACGACAACATTTGGACAGATATCAATGGAAATGGTGTTGTAGATAGAGATAAGGGTGAAATGGGAGCATTCAAAGTTGCTAATTCATGGGGCGCTAACTCCAATAATAACATGGATAATGGATTTTACTGGGTTGCTTATGACGCTTTAAACAGAGTTTCATCTGTACCGGGAGCGCCTACGTTTGCTCATAGAAGTGTTGCTTTTAATAATGACCCAAACAATGAAAGTTCAGAACATAACGATTTGTACTGGATAACTGCAAAAGAATCATACAATCCTTCTTTATCGGCAGTGTTTACTGTTAGCCATAGTAAGCGAAGCCAAATGAAAATAGAAGTCGGTTACTCTGATACAAATACAACCACTCCGATCAAGACTCAGTCATTTTATGCCTTGACATACGCTGGCGGGGGATTTCAGCGTAACTATATAAAAAATAATTACTACGATTATTCTGGTGATTATGCTTTTGATGGTACTGGGAATGGCGCTGGAAATACGATTTGCAACGGGAATTTTACTGTTGATTTTTCAGATATGGTGAAAAGTGATAACCTTGCAACTGGAGCTACAAGACGTTGGTATTTGAACGTAATGGATGGTTCAACAGATGGAAAATCGCTAACAGTCACAGGATTTTCGCTAATTAACTCCAGCGGAACGGTTCTTGCTAGTACTGGAAATATATCTAGGACTGTAGATGGTAATACAACAACAATCTATTTGGATTATGCTCTTGGAACGCCGCAAAGCGTATGGACTAACAAAGCAAACGCGCCAGTTTACAGAGCTGACTCAGCTTCTGCAAGTTATAATAATGAAATCTATATTGCAGGAGGGGTTGATGATAATTTTACGGCTCAGAATACATTATGGTCATACAATCCAGCAAATGGAGCTTGGACTGGAAAAGCTAATATGAATGAATCAAGGAGCGAGGCTGGAGCAGCAACATTACTTAACAAAATATACGTTGCAGGTGGTTTTAATAATTCATCATTGAACAGCATTGAAGAATACAATCCAAGTAACAACACTTGGGTCAGTAAAACCAATATGCCTACAGCAAGAAACTGCTTGGGTGTAGCATCAGCGAATGGAAAAATATACGCTATTGGAGGTCTCTGTAATGGCGCTACTGTTAACACTGTAGAAGAGTATGACCCAACCACTGATACATGGAAAACTAAAGCAAGTATGCCTACGGCAAGACACTCATTTGGGATTGTCTCATATAATGGTAAAATATATGTAATCGGTGGAACTACTGCCGCAGGAACAAAATGTTCTACTGTTGAGGCGTATGATCCTTTAAATGATATTTGGGATACAACAAAAGCGTCTATGCCAACAAGCAGAGATGGATTAGCATGTACAGCATATAATGGTAAGATATATGCTGTTGGTGGTACTCAAGCAGGAGGAGTAATTAGCGGCAAGACCGAAGTATTTGATCCTTCTACCAATGTATGGACTACTTCGGCAAACTTAAATAATGCGCGAGCTTTATTAAATGCTGTCTGCGCTAATAATAAACTATATACATTTTTGGGAATTGATGCTACTTCAAATTTATCCAATAAAGTTGAAGAATATGCGCCTTGATAGGAATACTATAGTTAGAATAGAAAGCTTAAATATCTGAAATATATATAATTCATCACCACCCGCGTAAATGGCGGGTGGATTTTTTTATTATGACTAAAACTCCTGTTATGGCGGAGTGACGGTATTTTTATGCATATAAAATATAATTTTAATTTTCTGTTAAACAATCTTTTAGCCAAATTTTGTTGTATAGATTACCAAATCTGTATTATAATCTATAGGTGTTATATATGTGATAACTAAATAAAAATCATTTTAATCTTAAATTTAGCAGACTAACCTTTGGTTATCTATATTTTTAGTATTGCTAAAATAAAAAACTGGGGGAAATTTATGTCTAGGGCAGTTAAATTATTTGTTATATCTTTATTTGTATTCTATCTATACTCTGCAGTATCTTATGCAAGTGGAGAAAAATTGAGTGTGGTTATCAGCGATAAGCCATTTAATTTTATTTCCGCGCCGAAAATACAAAAAGGTGTTGTGTTTTTGCCAGTAAGGGAAATGTTTGATTTTCTTGGTTATAAAATTATATGGAAGCAAGATTCAAAGTCAATTGTAGTAAGTAAAAACAAGAAAAATATAACTTTGAAACTTGGGTGTGATTATGTTGTTGTTGAAGGTAAGACTTCCAAATTAAGCTCATCGTTATTTATTGAAAAAAACATAATGTATATGCCTATTGATACAATATCTTTTGCAACAGATATGAAGTATAAGTTTGATGAAAACGAAAAATCTCTTAATTTGTGGAATAATAATGTTGCAGTAATAAATGTTAATGGTAACCAGAATGTTGTTACAACTGGAGATTATGATTTTATCTATATAAAGAGGCTTTATGGAATTGATAAGGTCAATGATGAAATAAATAAGACAGACAAGCTTTTAGATAATAACAACTTTACTGCTGCCATTAATGGTTATGAAAACATACTTAAAAATATATCCAGCAAAACAAATCCCAAGGAATATGGCCGTGTAAAAGTAAATATGGGTAATGCTTATAGCACGCTTAGTAAAATTGTAAATAAAGAGGAAAACACGTTAAAAGCTATATCTATGTATAAAGAATCTTTTAAAGTAAGCTCTAATGACAAAAACAGCAGTATTTACGCGGCTGCAAAGAATGGCATTGGAACTTGTTATTTAAAACTTTCTGAAGTCAGAGACAGTGAAAAAAATATATCCTTAGCCTTTGATAATTTTAGAGAGGCTCTAAATATTTATAATTCTAAGCAATATCCACTAGAGTATGCAAAAGTTACAAGAAATATTGGCAGAGCATATGAGAGTTTGGCTTTAGTCAAAGAGGGCGAAGAAAACAATGCCAAAGCTATCGAAGCATTAACCAAGTCCAGCGCCATATTTAATAAAAAGGATTATCCCCTTGAATATTTATTGACAGAGAATTATCTCGGAGAAGTATATTATAATATTTCTAATTCAAAAGATGGTGAAAAGAATTTATTAAAAGCAATCGAATTGTATGAGGATGCTCTAAAATTATGTGAAAGCAACAAGTATAATTTTGAAAGAGCGAGTGTATTATTTAATCTTGCTCGTTGCTATTATCAGTTATCATCAATCAGAAATGAATCTGAGAATCTAGCAAAAGCTATTAGTCTTTATGAAGATTACACAAAAATTTTTACTATGGAGAAAAGTCCTTTATACTTTACCTTCGCGCAATATTATATAGGAGCGGCATATATTCAGCTTTCCTATCTTGAGAATCCTGAACAGAATCTTGCAAAAGCCCTAAACGCCTTGAACCAAGCACTTGAAATAAAAACGTTGGGAGATTATCCTATAGATTACGCTAGTACTCAGCAAGCCTTGGGAATTGCTTACTTTAAAATGTCAAGGGGATCGGATTCTATTTCTAATCTAAACAAATCAGTAGAAGCATTTTCAGAAGCTTGTAAAATTTATACACCTGAAAAATATCCTTTAAAAAATGCGGATATAAAAATGAATTTAGGTCGTGTTTTTTCAGAGTTGTTCGATTCTGGCGAACCAGAAAAGTATCTGGATAAAGCTGTTGAAAGCTTTAATGATGCTTTGAAGGTATATACAATTGATAAATATTCAGATAAATACGCAAATATATATATAAATTTAGCTGTTACTTATAGTAGGTATGGAGAAATAAAGCTTGATAAAGATTATTATTTGAAAGCTATAAGCTCATATAATGAGGCTCTGAAGGTATTTAAAATAGAAACTGACCCTGGCGATTATGCATATACTAATCAAAATATTGGAGTTACATATTGCTCCATGGCAAGTCTGGATGATCCTGAAGTGAATTATCAAAAGGCGTTGGAAGCGTATAATGAAGCTTCAAAGGTTTATAAAGATGACAAGGATAAAAATTTGTACGCGCATCTTGAGTATAATGTAGGAAGAGCATATTTAGGGCTTGCAGATATTAAGGATCGTGACAAAAATATATCATCTGCTTTTGAGGCATTTAATGAAGCTTTGAAATTTTATACACCTGAGAGTTCTGTTAATTATTACGCATCAATACAAAATCTTATGGGACAAGCTTATTTTAAGTTAGCCGAAGAAGAAAACGGAAATGAGAACCTAATGAAAGCTGTAAAATATATAGATGAAGCTCTGAGAATTTTTACGCTTAAGGATTATCCTTTATATTATGCTGATATTCAAAGAAGGTTGGGTTCATCATATTATGATATTTCTAAGGTAAAAGACAAGGAAGAAAATCTTTCTAAAGCTAAATCAGCATATGAAGAAGCATTAAAAGGCTTTACAGATAAAAATTATCCTTTGGATTACGCCGATACGCAAAAAGGGCTTGGTAAGGTATACATTGCGCTTGCGGAGATTAGTGATAGAATAAATAATATTAATGAAGCCATAAAATGTTTTGACAAAGCGCTGGAAATACTTAATGAGGAAAAGTATTCCTCATTGCGTCAAGAGGTCAGTCAACAAAAGGAACTTGCGCAGAAAATGTTAAATCAATAAAACACATAATATTTATTTGAGGTGATTGGGAGGTCAAGTATATGCAAGAGATCAATTTGGATATAAAGAATGTTATAGATATAATAATAAAAACAATAAACAAGAATATAAGTGTACTTGCTGATAAGTACCTCAACAGGGATGTATCCGTTGTCTATAAATTGAAGAATAATAAAATTAGACTAAAGAGCGAGGATATAGTAAAAATAGTTGATTTCGCCATTAGTGAATCTACGTTGACCCAACAGAAAATTATCAAGGAAAAGCTTATAGAATTGGTAAAGCAATCATCCGTGCAAGAAGATTTAAAAAGTTCAATACTAAATTTAGAAAACTTTGAAAGTTTTCTTACAGAGGTATTAAACATTGCCACACTAATACAAAAAGATAAGAGTTTAAATAAAGAATCTGATAAATCCAGGCTTAAAAATGATTGCTCAATTAATAGAGATGAGGAACGTAATGAGGTCAGTCTGGATAATCTTAAGACAAAATATTCTGATAAGCAAAATGACGGAGAATATTCTGGCGTTGTTAAATTCAGTCTGCGATTGGATAAAAATAAAAGCTCGGAGAACAGTAAAGAAGGTCCTAAGATTGAAATTAAGAACGTTGATTTTAATAACAATACAGATTTGATGCGAAGACTTCAGAGATATGTTCAGGGTAAGATGACGTTAGGCCTGATTATTATGGTTATTGTGACTGGATTTGTTATCACCAGGGCTGCAAATAATAGCAATAGTGATGCAGAGACAAAAGAAGGAAAATCAACATATACAGCTACATCTAAAGATAATAAAGGAAAAGGTCTGGAAAGTGATCAGAGCGTTTTATCCGGTAAAGGAAAAGAAACTGATAGTAATGTTGTTACTGCCACAATTCAGCCTATTGCGACTCCTACTAAATATGTTGAACCGACCCTCAAACCTCAACTTACATCTGAGGTTTCTGCGCGACCTCCAAAAAAAGCAAGGCAAAACCCAAAACCGGCGCAAAAAAGCGATTCTGTGTCTGAACAGGCTAATAATATGAGTAATAGCAATTCAATAATATATTTTTCAAATAGCCAGGGGGATAATAATAAGTGTGTTCAGGGTAATAATTCCTTCATAGATGAAGAAAAATGAAAAAATAATAAGGGATTGAAAGAATGGAAAAGAGATTAATATATATTATTTTTATTTTGAGTATCGTATTAAATATTCCATATCATTCTCAGGTTAAAGCTGAAAATATCGTTATTAGCGCAGCTGAAATAAAGTTAAATTGCAATGAGCCTCCTAAAAAGATAAATGGAGTATGGTATTTGCCTTTTCGGCCTGTGATGGAAGCTCTAGGATGGGAGCTTTGTTGGGATCCGACAAGAAAAGCTATAAAAGGAAAAAGAAATGATGAAAAATTAGAGATTGAAATAGAAAAAACAATTATAACTTTAAATGATAAGAAATTATCTTTGGATGTTCCTCCTATAATTATAAATAGTAAAGCATATATACAAAGTAAATTTATTGTAGAGCAGTTCGGTAAGAAAGTAAGGTTGGGCAGCAAGAAAAATCAGATTATTGTATCGGATAATATATCAGGTAATATTAATGTTAGCGGTGAGGGAAATATTGTTGTTGCTGGAAATGGCATAATTTTAAATATAGTAGAGCCTTATAGCATTGAAACAATTTGCGATATGGTAGAGGATGCAGACCGACTTCTTGGTATAAACTATCCTTCAGACGCTATAACAAAATACGAAGATATTCTTGATAATATTTCGAAAAATGATATGCCTGAGACATATGCTCATATTATGAACAATATGGGAAATGCTTATAATATTTTATCCACGATAAGCAATAGAAAGGAAAATATATTAAAAGCTATTTCTTTCTACGAAGAAGCGGGAAAGGAATATATAAAAAACAATAATATTGATGATGATTCTATAGTACTGTACAACCTTGCAACCGCAAGAAGTATTTTGGCTGAAACAACGGGGGATTTAAGTCAAATTAAACAGGCTATAGATGAATATGAAGAAGCGTCAAAAGTGTTTCAAGCTCGAAAAAATGATATGAATTATACTCTAACCCAATATAATTTGGCAAAAGCATACAGTAACATTGGTGATAGAGACAAGGGCTTACAATGCCTTTTGATATCTGAAAAGTTTTATAGCGCAGTTGCTGATGAGGATACTATTGATAAGGACCAAAATTATTATGCGTATATACACAATAGTTTTGGCAACATTTATAGATTTGGCTGGGAATTTACTAAAGATGATAATTATTTAAAAAAGTCTGAAAGGGAATACGAAGCGGCTTTGAAAACTTGGACGTCTGAGAGTTTCCCATTGGAATTTGCGCGGGTACAGAAGAATCTAGGGGATGTTTATCAAAGTATGCCTGCCGATGAGAAAAAAGAAAATATAGAAAGTAACTTATCAATTGCTTTAGGATTTTATAATGAAGCGTTAAAGATATATACTCTTAATAAGTTCCCATTGGATTATGCAGATATAAAATATGAACAGGGTAATACATATGTGAGCCAGTATAAAGTAAAAAGTAACGCAGAATTAATAAACGAAGCTTTGAAGTGTTACAACGAAGCTTTAAGGGTTTATAAGGCTGGGGAATACCCATTAAATTTTAAATGTGTAAGCGAAAAAATAAAAATTGCTGAAGATTTAAGATGATTACGAAAATACATATAGAAAGTAGAATGTGAACCTCTTGGCAACAGGAGGTTTTTTGCTGTGACATTATGTAGAGTATGTTTTTTGCGGGTTTATTATGTATTGGTTTGTCGCTTTGCAGTATTTATGCAATAGATTTGCCATAAATAGTCCAACAAAACGGAATAAAGTCAATTTATAATAATATCATGTTGGAGATTACAATAAAATTTCATTGAAGAGTGGGGTAAACTGGAAATATAATTCTGGTGGAAATTACTTTAAAAAAGTGATGTTGCAGCTCTCGATTTGAGTCTCCCATGAAATCTTGCCGCGGAATGGTTTCATGGGTTTCAAATAAACAAACTAAATATGTAAAAGCGCATAAATATGTGATTGTATTAAATAATTATGAGAGGTGATAATCAAATGGGAAATACAAAATGGATTTTCAAAGTATTGGCAATGGGTTCAGTTTTGATGGCTTGTTCATTATTCAGTATAACTGCGCGCGCTACTGATTATTATGTTAGTAACGCTGGTGATGATGGACATAGTGGAACTGATGCAAGTCAAGCGTGGAAGACTGTTGAAAAGGTTAATAATTCCAACATCCAACCCGGTGACACTGTGCATTTTAAATGTGGGGATACATGGAGAGAACAGATAAGAGTTATAAGGAGTGGAACAAGTGTTAATCCGATCAAATATACTTCTTACGGTATGGGAGCAAAGCCTCTGTTTTTAGGCTCTTTCTCAGCAAATGATCCTTCATCATGGAAGTATATGGGCGGTAATATCTGGTCGTTAAATGTCATGACAACAAATAAAACTTTGTCGAACATGTCATTAAATCTAAGTGGAGAGTCTAATGCGACATTAACGCAAAATGGGCTAGATTGCAATCTTCAAATTACAAACTCAGGAGGGGCTAATGATACAGCAAACAGCATAAGACTATCTACAAGCAAATTTAGTATCCAGAAAAACAAATATTATGTAATCAAGTTTACAGCATCTACACAAGCTGGGACATGTACAATTCCATCGATAGAAATGCGAAATGAAAGCGGGAGTTACTATTACGGTAAATTTCAAAAAGGAAGTACACTTAATATTGATACTACAGCTAAGAATTATAAAGCTTATTTCAAAGCAATTGATACTAAAGATGATGCGGTTATATCACTTAATCTAGGTAAAATTCCTTTAGTAAATGGAAGCTTAACATTAAATTTCAGTAATATAAAAGTTGAGGAATATAATGATTTGGTACCAATTAAGGATGTAGGTAATATCATTCTTAATAATGGTGACGAGAACTGCGCAGTAAAAAAAGAAAAGGCTGAATGTGTAAGCCAGCAAAATGAATTTTGGTATGATGATGCTAATGATAATATTAATTTTTACTCAGTTGGAAATCCGGCAGATAAATATCAAAGCATAGAAATTGCTATTATAAATAATATTTTGGAACAATGGGGGTCAGATGTTTCTGTTAAATATATTATTTATGATGGCCTTGCATTCAAGTACGGTGGGGCGCATGCTATGCAAATAAGTAAAAGTATACATACCGTTATCCAAAATTGTGATATTTCCTATATAGGCGGAGGATATATTTTTGATGGTAAAAATGAGTATCCTTGTGATACGACTGCTAATCCTCCGGTAAAAGAAAGATATGGTAATGGAATTGATATCTGGAATTCTGATGCGAATATTACAATTAGCGGATGTAATATATCACAAATATATGATTCCGGTCTGGCTCTTGAATTATTTGATGCGAATAAATCACAATCTAATGTAGACCTTGAAGAGAATAAAATCAGCAATTGTGAAATGTCATTTGAATTCATAAATGAAGGCAGTGGAGCTTGCCTAACTGGAATAACATTTCAAAATAATACTTGCCGTGATGCAGGATTTGGTTGGGGCCATAATCAAAGACCTGGTGTTGGCAGGCAAATGAAAAGAGGCGCTCACTTAACGGGAGAGCTTATACCTCCAAGTGGCACAACTAATACAACTAACGTTAGTATATCAAATAATATTTTTATTAATGCTTCTGAAGAATGTATAAATATGTTTGCCCCGGTTGATAGTTCTACTGGAAAATATACATGTTTGTCAATGAATAATAACAAGTACTATCAACCTTATAGTGTTCAACCTCCTAACTATGTAATCAATCAAACACCTGATGGAGTCAAATTTGCTTATTTAAAGAATATAGGTAATTGGAAATATTGGTATAATGCTGGAGATCAGAATGCATACGTAAGCGCTATGGGAGTTGATTTAAATCCTATATTTAATTACTATTTGCCTGCGCCAACAAACGTAACAGCCCAATGTAATAATTATAATAGTTTAGATGTTAATTTTACATGGACAGGTGATGTGGGAGAACGTTATGCGCTATACAAGAAGCATAGAGAATCAGGCGCTTCTCCCGAAATGATAGCAGTTAATTTAGGATCAGGGGATCAATATCAGATAACTGGCGGCGCTGCAGGTGGTCAACAAGTAATCCCTATATGTGATGGAGCTTACGAGTATTATGTTGCAAGAGTAGATTCTTTTAACAATAGAATCTCTGACTTTAAGACCCTTTGTTTAAGTATTAAATATATTCTAGGGCCCACCAACTTTACATTGACAGGCTCAAGCGATTTAAACTGTGATTTTAGTTGGACAGGCGCAGGACAACGTTATGGAATATTCAGAAAACCTACAGGTTCAACTAACGCTCCTGTAAAAATAGCTGAAACAACAGATACGAATATTACTGTACATGGAGCTGTTGGAAGTTATGATTACTATGTTGCGGAAATTGATTCATCAGGGTATCAGATATCTTCTAACAGTAATCAGATAACCGTTGTTAAGTAGGATGTTATGTATAATTCAAAGAAGTAAATAACACTAAGAATAAGTAAATGTAATAAAAAATTGCGGATATCTGATAAAAAACAGGTATCCGCAATTTTTTTACTAGTTTTTTATAAACGTTAGACGTTAAACCTGAATAAAGTAACATCTCCGTCATTCATGACATATTCTTTACCTTCGGAACGGACAAGTCCTTTTTCTCTAGCCGCGACATAAGAACCGCATTCAATGAGATCCTTATATGCGACTATTTCAGCTCTGATAAAGCCTCTTTCAAAGTCGCTGTGGATTTTTCCGGCAGCTTGAGGAGCCTTTGTTCCTTTAATTATTGTCCAGGCTCTCACTTCCGGTTGACCTGCGGTAAGATAGGAGATGAGACCTAAAAGTTTGTAGCTCGCTTTTATTAGTTTATCCAGACCAGATTCAGCGATTCCAAGCTCATTTAGGAATTCAACCTTTTCATCGTCTTCTAACTGAGCAATTTCTTCCTCAATTTTTGCGCATATAACCATTACTTCTGAGCCTTCTTTTGCGGCATATTCCTTTAATTCATTGACAAATGGATTGGTATCTATAGAGGAAAGGTTGTCTTCAGAAACATTAGCTCCGTATAGAACCGGTTTGGAGGTCAGAAGAAAGAGGTCTTCAGCCATTAATTTTTCTTCAGCGGTAAAGTTAATTGATCTTACCGGAACACCATTCTCAAGGTTTGTCTTGATATTTTCATAGAACTCTATTTCTGTTTGAAATTTCTTATCGCCTGACTTAAGCATTTTTCGGGTCCTGTCGATTCTTCTTTCAAGAACTTCCAGATCAGCAAAAATCAACTCAAGGTTGATAGTTTCGATATCCCTCTTAGGACCTATTGAACCGTCAACATGAACTATATTGCCGTCTTCAAAACACCTTACAACATGTACTATAGAATCAACCTCGCGAATGTGAGCAAGAAACTTGTTACCCAATCCTTCTCCTTTGCTGGCTCCTTTTACAAGGCCCGCAATATCAACGAATTCTATTGTTGTTGGGGTTATCTTATCGGGTTTGTACATTTCTGCCAATTTCTGAAGCCTTTCATCAGGTACCGCAACGATTCCTACGTTTGGCTCTATTGTACAGAAAGGGTAGTTTGCGCACTCTGCTCCGGCTTTTGTGATTGCGTTAAATAGGGTGCTTTTTCCAACGTTGGGCAAACCAACTATTCCTAATTTCATTTATATCTATCCTTTCAATCTTTAAATAAATTAATTAAACTCAGGTTTTTCAAATATATGGCGTAAATTAATATTATAAGAAAACTAATATACTAAAATCAATTAATCTATTGCATTTATCGCAAAATACCGTAAAACCGTTGGTTATTTCGCTTTGCTGGGCGTTAGATTAATAATGATTTTAATATAGATAAAAAGCAATTAATCTTTTACATTTGCCTATCGCAAAATAACGTTAAAGCGTTCGTTATTTTGCTCCGTCAAATGTAAGATTAATAGTGCTTTTTATATAGATCACTCAAATTATATATTATGTTTGAATTATTTGCAATAAATTAAGAAATAACAACTTATATTAGATAGCCAAATTCAAAGCTTTATCAAGGTTCGCTTTAACGGGTCTTGCTGCGCTTCGCTGCTCGCTCAAACGACCAGTTGCTAATTTTTTTTGATACTACCTAAATGACTTGTAAAACACAAACTTTAATTAATGCAAATTTACATGTATAATCTGAATGTGCTTATTATTGTATCAATTCAGTATGACTCATTAATTGATCAGGCAAAAGAGAATAAGGACAGCGAAGAGGCGCATCTTACAAAAGAAAAGGAGGATATTATTGCTCATG
>JAUZPS010000709.1 GCA_030705945.1 Bacillota bacterium | reverse complement strand
TGGAGCCAAAAGTATTGTTTATAAAAAAGCTGTAATGCAAAAGCTCAGTTAATATTTCTGAAAAATTGCAAAAAAGGTTTAGAGTCAGAATATTAACTTATTAGGGCGTCTCAAAAAATTCCTTGTTCAAGTTTTGTATGATGAAAACTCATTATATCAAGTTTTTGATACTGCCTTACTCAACTTTCCTGGTTTATTCATAAAAAATGTTATTCATAAATACTGTTAATGTAGAGAAAAAATTGATATAATGATAACATACATCCGAATTACTATTTCTTGTTCATGTCAAAGCGAATCAGTTTAAAACTTTATATTTGGAAATCTATAAAACCTGAAAATAATTTTATAACCCAATCCAAAAAGGAGAGATCAATATTGACTAAAACCTATGTACTAGACACTAATGTATTGCTTCAAACTCCCTATGCTCTAAATTCTTTTGGTGATAATACCATCATAATTCCTGAAGTTGTTTTAGAAGAACTTGACAAATTCAAGAAAGAAAATTCTGAATTAGGCGCAAACGCGCGGCATACTGCAAGGCTGATTGATTCTTTAAGAAACAAAGGCAATTTAAGCGAAGGCGTCAAACTTGAGAATGGCGGCACTTTAAAGATACAGATGAATTTTTCTCATATAAAGCTGCCTGATGGATGGGAAGACAATAATGACAACAGGATACTCAAGTTGTGCAAAGGGCTTAAAGAACAAGGAGAAAATGTATTTCTTGTAACAAAGGATATTTTTGAGAGGATTAAAGCGGATGTAATCGGCGTTATTGCTCAGGACTTTTTTGCGGAACAGGTTCCGGGATATAACGAACAATACAAAGGAAGACTTAAAGTATACACGACCGAAGAGAAGTTAAATGAGTTTTACAAAAAAGGAAAAATGAGTATAGATGATGTTTTCTGCTATTCTGCGGATTACTGCCAAACAGAGCTGGGGGAGAGGATTTACAACCAGTTTTTTATTATTTATTCAAGCAGCAATGAAAAACAAACCGCATTAGGACGTTTTGACGGAAATGATATAGTTGCGCTTAATTTTCTTCAGGAAAGACCGTTTGGCGTCACTCCAAGAAACGCTGGACAGAAATTTATGCAGGAAGCTTTGATGATGGAAGCTGATAAAGCGCCATTGGTTATAATTAAAGGACCTGCAGGTACAGCCAAAACCTTTTACTCCTTAGCTGTCGGCTTGCATAAGATTATGCTGGAAAGAAGCAAGCTTTATAGGAAGATATTGGTTTGCAGACCCAATGTTAAGTTGGATGAGGATATTGGATTTTTGCCGGGAACTGAACAGGAAAAGATAGCGCCGTTTCTAAGGCCTGTTATTGACAACCTTGAGGTTCTTATTGATAATGATGAAAATGAGCGTTATAAAAGTGAAAAAGAGCTTAAAGATAAAGTTGATGAGTTATTTGACAGAAAAATAATAAATACTGAGGCTATCGCGTTTATAAGAGGGCGCTCAATCGTTAAGCAGTGGGTAATAATTGACGAAGCGCAGAATCTTACCCCCAAACAAGTTAAAGGGATAATTACAAGAGCTGGAGCCGGTACTAAAATAATTCTATTGGGAGATCCTGAACAAATTGATCATCCGTTTCTTGATATCAGGACAAACGGCTTGTGCTATGCTTCTGAAAAGATGAAGGGAAGTCCTTTATGCTATCAGGTAACCCTTAACGATGATGAATGTGAACGATCAGAACTGGCATATGAAGGAGCAAGACGAATGCTTTGATACTGCCTGAAACATTAAAAAATAATAACAAAAGCCAGGTTGATATGTGTAAACTTAGAAATGATTGAAAAATTAGTTCCGATTATTAAGCGTGTTCACGAGTTAAGCGAACACGAAAGCGAAGATTTATCGGTAGTTTTTTTCAACATTACTTAATATATCCGCCTGGCTGTTTTTATTTCTGATCTTATTAGGACGTTTCAAAAAATTCCTTGTTCAAGTTTATATGACGAAAACCCATTATATCAAGTTTTTGAAACGACCGGTTGCTAAGTTTTTTTTGATGCTATATAAAAAGCAATTAATCTTTTACATTTGCCTATCGCAAAATAACGTTAAAGCGTTCGTTATTTTGCTCCTTCAAATGTAAGATTAATAGTGCTTTTTATATATATATTTTGCAATAAACATTTTA
>JAUZPS010000708.1 GCA_030705945.1 Bacillota bacterium | reverse complement strand
CGAATTTTAAGGTTTTTAGAAAAGTTACTGAAGTAAGTCCATCTTTTTTAGCAGGTCATAGTTTGGGAGAATTTTCAGCTTTGGTTTGCGCTAAAGCTATAAGTTTTAGTGATGCATTAAAGCTTGTTAGAAAAAGAGGAGAATTGATGTCAAAGGCGTCTCACGGCGGGATGGCCGCAGTTATGGGACTGGAAGAATCTAAAATAAAGGATGCTTGCAGGAAAATATCTTCGGATGATTCTTTTGTTGTTGTTTCCAATAACAATGCTCCCGATCAAATTGTAATTTCTGGACATAAAGCAGCCGTTTCTAAGGCTGAAGAGGTTTTATCCGGTTTGGGAGGTAAGGTTAAAATACTCAATGTAAGCGCCGCCTTCCATAGTCCGTTGATGAAAGAAGCCGCAGAGGAGTTTAAATCAATTCTGACAGCGATAAGTTTTAATATACCCAGCTGGCCTGTAGTTTCAAACGTTACAGGAAGACCTTTGACAGATGCTGTAGCGCTTAAAGATGAGTTATTTGAGCAGCTCATTAGTCCTGTGCAATGGCAGTTAAGCATGAATTTTATGAAAGAAAATAATATTGATACGTTTATAGATATAGGACCAGGTCAGGTTGTTAAAAATCTTGCGGTTAAAAACATTCCGGACGCAAAAGTATACGCGTTTGACAAAGCCTCCGATCTGGAGGAACTCAAAGATAAGTTTGCCGTAAATCCTTACAAGCCCAAAATCACATTTCTGGCAAAATCCATGGCGATAGCGGTTTGCGCTAAAAATAATAACTGGGATAATAATGAATATGACATCGGAGTAACTAAACCATATATTGAAATTCAAAACCTTAACAGCAAGTTAGAAGAAGAAGGAAACGAGCCTGACAAAGAACACATGCTTAAGGCGTTAGATATGCTTCAATCAGTATTCAGGACAAAGAAGACAGCCGTATCAGAGCAAATTGAAAGGTTTACGCAGCTTTTTGACGAGACTGATACTTGGAGCATGTTTCCGGAGTTCAAAATGCCTGAAAATTAAATATTTTTAAACTACAAATAATAATTTTAATAGCGAGGATATGGGGAGATGGAGATTAAGAATATTGCTGTGATTGGAGCAGGAATAATGGGTTGTGATGTAGCTCTTGATTTAAGCTGTTATGATTATAACATTATTTTAAAGGATGTTTGCTCCGAAACTCTGGAGAAAGCAAAAAAACGAATCAAGAGTGAATTAAGAATTAGTAAAATGATGAAGCCGTCAATAAAACATATCACTGAGGAAATTGTATTTTCAAGGATAAGTTTTGCGACAGATTATAGGGGTTTTGACAGCGTAGATCTAGTGGTTGAAAATGTTACTGAAGATTGGAACATCAAAGAAAAAGTTTATGGAGAGTTGTCTGAAGTATGTAAGAAGGATACTTATTATGCTATCAATACAAGTTGCATACCAATTACAAAAGTTTCCGCATTATTACCGGACCCAGCTAAGGTGATGGGTGTACATTTTATGAACCCGGTTCCATTAAAAAAATTAGTCGAAACCATAAGAGGATATCACACATCAAAAGATACAGAAAACACAATAGTCGAATTTCTAAAAAGCATTGGCAAGAATCCTGTGGTGGTTGAAGATTTTCCAGGTTTTGTAGCCAATCGATTGTCACATCTTTTTATGAATGAAGCAGCATTTTTGGTCCAGGATAAAGTTGCGGAACCAAAAGAAATAGACGCAATATTTGTTCAGGGATATGGACATAAAATGGGGCCCCTAGAGACAGCGGATTTGATAGGACTTGATACAGTTGTGAATTCATTGGATGTATTATACCAGGAATATCAGGATCCAAAGTTTAGATGCTGTCCTTTATTAAAAAAGATGGTCCAGGCTGGATTGAAAGGTAGAAAATCTGGCAAAGGCTTTTATACATATAACGATTAACCTATTAAAATCAATTAATCTAACATTTATCTATCACAAAATAACGTTAAAGCGTTCGTTATTTTGCTCTGCTAAATGTAAGATTAATAAAGATTTTAATATATATAAAACCTATCATGAATAATCATACCAGTTCACTAAAAAAGCGCATCTTTGATTTATCAAATTGATTTAAAAAGATTATTAAAACAATTAAATATCTATTATAGATATGGAACTGTAAAACTAGTTT
>JAUZPS010000707.1 GCA_030705945.1 Bacillota bacterium | reverse complement strand
TGTTGAGCCATCTATCTTAGGATATGTTTCTTTACTAAATTCTACTTTTTCGGTATTAGCGCTCGGAGCAGCAGTCTCAATAACAGGCGATGATGTTGCGGTAGCGCTTTCCTTATTCGACGCCTTACTGTTACATGCAGTTAAAATTAAACTTAAGCTTAAGAATACTAAAGCAATTCTTTTCATAAAATATTTTCTCCTTCTGATAATATTAATTCCCATTTAATTCTAATCTTGATTTTACACTAATTTACCCAAGAAATAAAGTCATATTAAAGTGTAACAGTTTATACATAAATTTAGCAATCTATAGAGATACTAATTTCAAACTAAGGATTATATTAGAAATATTTAACGAGGTAGACAAATTATGAGTTCTGATATTGCATTTACTATTAAAAAGATAAGCTTAATTTTTTTATTGCTGCTATTACCTTTGGTTATAACACCTGAAAATCCCACCTATGCAAAGGAACAATATGACATAATAATTGATCCAGGTCATGGGGGTATAGATTCCGGCGCCTCATTTGAAGGTATAGTCGAGAAAGATATTGTTCTTGATATTTCAAAGAAACTTGAAGCCGATTTGACACAAATGGGGTATAAAGTAGCCATGACAAGAAATGATGATACATCTCTGGGCAAATTGACCACATCAGGTAAAGATTACGAAAATAGAGATTTGAATGAGAGGGTTAATATCATAGATAGCGGCAATACCGCATTATTCGTAAGTTTACATGCAGATAGTGATCTGGAAAATCCATCAAACAACGGCTCGGTTGTATATTATTTCAACAGCAAGATATCAAAATCGAAAACTTTGGCAAACAGTATCCAAAACTCTTTAAACAATATTATAACAAACAAAATAAAACGAGCCAGCCATATTCCTTCAAGTTCGCATTTTTATATACTTAAAAATACTGCCACACCCGGCGTACTTGTTGAAACAGCATACATTTCAAACCCTCAGGAGAGAAAACTCTTAAAAACCGAGGATTTCAGAGAAAAAATAGCCTACTCCATAGCTTATGGGATAAAAAACTCAAGCATTTTACCCCCAGTTAAGAATCAAAGCAGCAAAAAATATACTGCAATAGTTTATCCAAAGAATAGCAGCAGTATAAACAGTAATACCTTTGCTACTTTAGACGCCTGTTACGCCTGGATTAATACTAAAGGAACCAGCGGATTAGTAACAAGTTCCGGTTCACCGTCAAAACCTCTTGGGGTAGAATTGGATGGATGTATAATTAGCTTTGATTCAGATTATTTAATAAAGCTTGAGTCGTATCAAGACAAATATGATAAGAAAGTAGTCGCTATACAAAAAATTCTTTACAATCTAGGATATAAGGTTAATACTGACGGTTACTTTGGTCAGGAAACCTGCAACGCAATTAAGAAATTTCAGAAGTCCTATAATTTAATAGACGATGGAGTTGTCGGGATAAGCACATATAAAAAATTAGCAGGTGAATTTAAGTCATAGAATATATTTTTTAAAATTGTCATTTTTTACGCAGCAAGGTCGTGTAGATTTGCGATGATTTTGCCGCATTATGGGATTTATGAACAGACCTTAATTAATATAAACAATTCAAAAATTTTACCAACTGATAATATCTCCAAAAGGTGGTCTTGCAGTTGGTAATTTTTATGGCTTAAGCTTCCTTAAATATATAATATTTTTACTTGCCTAAATAAAAAGCAATTAATCTTTTACATTTGCCTATCGCAAAATAACGTTAAAGCGTTCGTTATTTTGCTCCGTCAAATGTAAGATTAATAGTGCTTTTTATATAAATCATACTGGGATACTTTCGTGTAAACACGCTTGTTTCCAATTTGCTCACTCTTAAATAGGAAAAGGCTGCTAACAGTTATTGAGTTGTAATGAAGTTGCCCGATTGCGTCTCGGATCTGGTCGAAGCCGCATTCAAAAACAATATCCTGTCCAATGGTTACATGAGGCTTAAAGCTTCTTTTTTCAGGTATAAATCGAAGGGTTGACAAGGTTTCATCAGTTTGTTTATGCAATAAACCAAGTTCCTTTACATCCCCCCCAAGTCCTAGCCATAGTACCCGGATGGATTCCCTACCGTTAAAAATCCCAATATCCTTTATTGAAAGGCTGAAAGGCTTTGATTTTGAGCATAGTTCTTTCATAACAGTATCT
>JAUZPS010000706.1 GCA_030705945.1 Bacillota bacterium | reverse complement strand
AAGGATATTTTTTGAAACGCCCTAAATAATTATGGAGCTGTCAATATGACCGATATAGCGCAAATATCGACAAAATTCAACATTATTATCTAATTTATATGAGCTAACATCAATACATAATGATATAATAAGATATAATAGGAGGTTATTCTAATGAGGAAAAAGTTAACTATAGGTTCCTATTTATTATCACAATTATATTACTCTTATTACCAGTCTTAAATGCAGGATTATTGGCCGCTATCCAATAAATCTGTTTAATAGTATTTTTATGTATTAATGAAAGGAATGGAAAGGTTTATGAAAAAATTTTTTGTGTTAACGTTATGTGTTTTGGTATTGATTTTATCAATACCAGTAGCGCAAGTATCAGCATCTACTTCATTCACTATTGACTGCGCAAGCGTGATTCGAGGTGTAACTCATTGCGCTAGCGGTTCACTTTATGGGATCACTGAAACAAAACCGGCAGATGTTAGTAATCTTATTGCCCCACTTAATCCATGCGTTTTTACAAATCCAGCAAGAGCAGGAAACGGATACCAGCAACCTGTAGGAGCAGCCTTGCCTGTTGCAAAAAGGATTGCGGGAACAACAGGTAAAGTCATGATCCGTTTGGCAGATATATATAAAGGATGGCCATACCAGTATGTAAGTTTATCGGATTTTGAAACCAAGATAAAAGCTGTAATAGATGAGAAAAAAGCATCCGGTATCAATGATTATTACGGTTATGAAATTTGGAACGAACCCAATGGAACTTGGCAAACCCAAAATGGAACTTTTGAAGATATGTGGAAGCAGGTTTATAATTTTATCCGCGCTAATGATCCATCTGCTAAAATAATAGGTCCTTCATATTCCTATTATAATCACTCCAACATGAACAGCTTCATGAGTTACTGCAAAAGCAACAATTGTCTTCCCGATATAATATGCTGGCATGAACTAAGTGGCGGCCCTAAAACCATACCAAGCGACATTAAAGACTACAGGGCTATCGAAACATCTTTAGGTATAAGCCAGAGGCTTATTTCCATAAATGAATATTGCGATCCCACACATACACTTGAAGGACAACCTGGTTCATCAGCGCGTTTTATAGCAAAATTCGAGCGTAATAAGGTAGACAGCGCTTGTATAACATGGTGGTTTACCGCGTACCCGGGAAGGCTCGGAAGCCTCCTTGCAACTGATACGCAAAAGGGCGCTGGATGGTATTTTTATAAGTGGTATGGAGATATGACAGGCAGTATGGTCAATGTTACATCACCAAATGATGCTAATGATAATGTGGATGGAGCTGCAAGTGTCGATTCATCTGCAAAGTATATCAGCTTTATTTTTGGTGGCCCCAATGATGGTACCATAAATGCAACATTTAAAAATATTCCCTCATTCATTGGTTCAACAGCTTCCGTCAAAGTTGAAAAGGTTGATTGGGTAAGCAAGGATACCGTTTGCAACGGAACTACAAACATATCAAATTCGAATTATACCGTATCCGGCGGACAGATTACAGTAAATGTAACAGGATGTAATGCCAGCTCCGGATACCGCATATACATAACTTCTGCCAATGGATCAAATACACCAACACCTACATCAACATCTACTAAAGCGCCTACACCAACACCTACCAAGACATCAACACCGACACCTACAGCAACGCCTACTAATCTGCCTACAGCAACACCTACCAAAACGTCAGTTTCTACTCCAACATCCTCAGCTATAACAGGGGATTTGAATCACGACGGCGTTATAAACATATCGGATGTAATAATTCTGGCAACTGTATTTAATTCGATCAGTGGTGATTCCAAATATAACGATTCCTATGATTTGAATAAAGACAAAGTTATAAACATGTCGGATGTAATAATTATTGCAGGAAAATTCAACACAATACTATAATCGGAAAACCGATCAGGGGGTATAGAGGCAACCTTTATTGATTGCCTCTATTTCCGAACCTGAAAAAAATACCTATGCTTGGGTTTTAATAGATGTTGTCGGATTCCGACGCATCATAAAATGAGTCTCGGTCTCTCCATTTTCTGTAAATCCCGTTTTGGTATACAAGTTTTGCGCTCTTTTATTAACTTTTAAAACTTGAAGATTAATAGGGATTCCTAATCTTTCTGAATCATTGATAATTAAAGCTAATATCTTATTTCCTATGCCTTT
>JAUZPS010000705.1 GCA_030705945.1 Bacillota bacterium | reverse complement strand
CTGCGGCATGAACAAGAGCCGCAGTTTTTGTTTTTTATATATGTTTTTTCACGATTCATAAATCAAGGTATATGTTTCGTGATTTTAAAAGTTAATGTAAAATGTTTATCACGAAACATCTATATAAAAAGCAATTAATCTTTTACATTTGCCTATCACAAAATAACGTTAAAGCGTTCGTTATTTTGCTCCGTCAAATGTAAGATTAATAGTGCTTTTTATATAGATTAGCATTTAATATAAGAGCAATTGAATTATACTTGTTTCCACTTTACCCCTTGGGGTGTATCTTCTAGAGCTATTCCCATAGATTTCAATTTGTCTCTGATTTCATCAGCCAACTTCCAGTTTTTATCCTTTCTTGCCTGCTGCCTTTGGTTTATAAGTTCTTCAACCTCTTGGTCCAGAGTCTGAGACCCTTCCCTTTGTAAGAGCCCAAGAACGTTCCCCAGTTCTTTGAGCATGGATTTTGCAAACTCAAGCGACTTCACAGAAATGCTATTATTGGAATTTACGAAAGTATTAATTTCTCTAACCATATCAAATAAGACTGCTATTGCGTCTGCTGTATTCAAATCATCATCCATTGCTGATTTGAACTTATCCTTATACGATAGAAGGGCTTTTTCGAAATTCGACTCGGAGCTGTCAGGATTTGAAGCAGAATTATTTTTAATCAGGTAGTCCAAATTTTCAAGGCAGGTATAAAGCCTTTCAAGACCTGATTTTGCTTGCTCAAGCAGATCGTCGCTGAAATTTATAGGACTTCTGTAATGCGCGGAGAGCATAAAAAATCTGATTACTTCATAATCGAATTTTTTTACAATGTCTCTGACAGTAAAAAAGTTGCCTAGAGATTTTGACATTTTTTCGTTATTTACATTAATAAATCCATTATGGACCCAGTAATTAGCAAATGGTTTTCCGGTTGCTGCTTCACTTTGAGCTATCTCGTTTTCATGGTGAGGGAACACAAGATCCTGTCCGCCGCTATGGATATCAATAGTTTCACCAAGGTATTTCATAGACATGGCAGAACATTCTATATGCCAGCCTGGACGTCCTTTTCCCCACGGACTGTCCCAAGCGGGCTCATTTGGCTTTTGCGCTTTCCATACAGCAAAGTCCATTGGATCTATTTTGCGCTCGTCAATATTGACTCTTGCTCCGGTCGCAAGATCTTCAAGATTGTGCTGGGAGAGTTTGCCGTATTCCTTAAACTTTTTCGCGCTGAAATATACATCGCCATCTACATTGTATGCAAACCCGTTATTCTCAAGCTTTGAAATAAGTTCAATTATAGCGTCAATGTTTTCGGTTGCTTTTGGGTGTACTGTAGCTTCTGTGATACCAAGGCCTTTTGCGTCAATAAAATATTCAGCGATGAACCTGTCGGCTAATTCCTTAACTGTTATACCTTCTTCGTTTGCTCTTTTTATCATTTTGTCGTCTATGTCGGTAAAGTTCTGGACGAATTCTACAGCATAGCCTGTAAAAGAAAGATACCTTCTTAGAGTGTCAAAGACTATAAATGGCCGCGCGTTTCCTAAATGAAAGTAATTGTATACTGTCGGTCCGCAGGAATACATTTTAACCTTGTTTGGCTCAAGGGGTTTGAAATCTTCTTTTTTTCTTGTCATTGTGTTGTACAACTTCATATTAAATTATTCTCCCTTCTTTATAAAAAAGATGCAATATTAAAATCATTACTGGTTTTTGTCATGATCTATGTAGACATTATTAATATTATATATAAACTATTTAAAAATAATAAAAATTATTCAATTTCGCAGTTTTCAAATCTTTCGTATGTCATTTTCTTAAGATTTTTGTTGAAATGAACATCGTTTTGTTTTTCAATAAGCTCCTCTAAATATTCTATTCTGGTTCTAAGTCTGCAAAGTTCTTGCGCTATAGGATCACCGATATGAATCTGATCTAACTCAATCGACGGAATTATTTTTTCATCTCCTCTTCGCACAGGTCTTCCTGGGACGCCTACAACAGTGGTGTTTGGTTCGACTTCTCTTAGGACGACTGCATTAGCGCCTATTCTTGAGTTATCTCCGACCTTGAAAGGGCCTAGAATTTTAACTCCTGCACTAATTAGCACGTTATTTCCTATGGTTGGATGACGTTTGCCTTTATCTTTTCCTGTTCCGCCAAGTGTAACTCCGTGATATATAGTGCAATTGTT
>JAUZPS010000704.1 GCA_030705945.1 Bacillota bacterium | reverse complement strand
TCAAAGTTCATGTTTAAAAAATTAAGTTGCCCTGATAAAAATTATGTTATACTATATAAATCGTGAAATATGTTTCGTGATTATAAAGGCTAATGTAAAATGTATATCACGAAACATATAAATAAATCGTGAAAAAGATTTTATATAAGCAAATGAAGTAAAAGCGTCTTCATTTGCAAAAATTAAATTTATTCTGAAGGTGATTGAAAAATGCTGTTTGGAGAAAAGAATATACAGGAATTCAAAGCTATAAGGAACAAACTGCTTGAGTCTCAATATATAAACTTAAATGACAGACAAAGAGAAGCTGTTTATGCTGTAAATGGGCCAGTTCTGATACTTGCCGGAGCTGGTTCAGGAAAGACAACAGTACTGGTCAACAGGATCGCGCATATGATCCGTTTTGGAGATTCCTATAATAGTGATTATATACCCGCTGATATAACAGAAGATGATTTGGACATGCTTAAAGAACTTGCAAGAGGTGTTACTGATAATAAAAAAGCAGAACTTTCAGATGAGGCTGTCAAACTTATAAAGGGGCATACTGTCCATCCGGCGAGTATCTTAGCTATTACCTTTACAAATAAGGCGGCTAAGGAAATGAAAGAAAGAATTGAAAGGCTTATGGGAGCGTTGGCGGAACGTATGTGGATTGGCACCTTTCATTCCACCTGCGTAAGGATATTAAGAAGAGAAATAGATAAACTTGGATTTGACAGAAGCTTTGTAATTTTTGATACATCAGATCAGCTAACAGTTATTAAGGATTGTCTTAAAGAGCTGAACCTGAATGAAAAGAATTTTCCCCCTAGGTCAATGTTAGATACTATTGGAAGGGCAAAGGATGAACTTATTGACCCAAGAAGCTATACAAAGATGTATCAGTCAGATTACAGAATGAGCAAAATCGCTTCCATTTATGAGTTATATCAGAAAAAGCTTTTTCAGAACAACGCTCTTGACTTTGACGATATAATATTAATGACTATCAGGCTTTTTATAGAACATGACGCAGTCCTTGACTACTATCAGAAGAAATTCAGGTATGTGCTCGTGGATGAGTATCAGGATACCAACACTGCCCAGTACACCCTCGTCAGCCTATTGTCTCAATCCAATAGAAACTTATGTGTTGTAGGTGATGATGATCAATCTATTTATGGGTGGAGAGGGGCTAATATCAGAAATATATTGGATTTTGAAAAGGAATTTAAGGATTGTAAAACGATTAAACTGGAACAAAATTACAGGTCGACGCAATTGATACTTGATGCGGCGAATAATGTTATAAAAAATAATTCAGGCAGAAAGTCTAAGAATCTATGGACGCAAAATATAGAAGGAAGTAAGATACAATACTATGAAGGTTCTAACGAGTACCATGAAGCAACCTTTGTATCTACTGAAATAAAAAGACTGGCTGCAGTTGAGAGCCTTAATTATAAGGATTTTGCTATCCTTTACAGGGTAAATGCCCAATCCCGTATTCTGGAAGAAATGTTGATGCGTGAGGCTATACCTTATAAGATTCTCGGGGGCTTAAGGTTCTACGACAGAAAAGAGATAAAGGATATAATTGCCTATCTAAGGGTAATTCAAAACCCTTCAGATAATATTGGGCTGAAAAGGATAATCAATGTTCCCAAAAGGGGAATAGGGAATACTACAGTCGATAACGCTGAAAGCGTTTCAATCCAGAGAGGCTGCAGCATATTTAGCGTAATTGATTCAGCTGCAAGCATACCTGAGCTTCAACGCGCCGCGTCTAAACTTGAGGGTTTTGTTAACCTGATTTCACGCTTCAGAATAATGAAGGACGAAATTAAGGTGTCAAAGCTCATAGAAGAGGTTATAAAACAGTCAGGTATAATGGATGAGCTGAAGACGGAAAATACGGAAGAAGCGCAATCAAGACTGGAAAATATACAGGAATTAATATCAGGAGCCATTGAATTTGAGGAAAGGGAAGAGGATAAGAGCCTTGGAGCGTATCTGGCTAATATTTCTCTTGTAGCGGATATTGATAATCTTGATGAAGAACGCAACAATGTAGTATTGATGACGCTGCACAGCGCTAAGGGTCTTGAATTTCCAGCTGTTTTCATGGTTGGAATGGAGGAAGGTATATTTCCGGGTTACCGCTCCGCCACCGATGAGAATGAACTGGAGGAAGAAAGAAGACTTTGTTATGTAGGTATAAC
>JAUZPS010000703.1 GCA_030705945.1 Bacillota bacterium | reverse complement strand
GTGATTCTTCTGAATTTTGCGGCGCTTTCCAATCTTGGAGCGAGTGACATATTTAAGGCTTTAATACTATTTCCCGTGGTGGGTCGGACAGCTACTCTAATTGGGGCTTCGATCTCAAATTATGCAAGGGAAAATGGACTTGGCAAATCTTTTATAGATTTTTGTGGTTGGAGAGAAATGGTTCTTGGTTTGGCGTTTTGCTTTGCGGCGTTTTTTCTTATCCTCCGAATTCATGGATTAATATTGGCTGCTATAACAATATTAACATCATTTTTAATATTAAAGTTATTTACCAGGAAGATTGGTGGGGCTACAGGGGATATATTGGGCGCGGTTTGTGAATTAAGCCAGACAGTCTTTCTTGTGTCTTATTATATAATTATGAGGAATTAAAAAGCCAATTTTATTTTTCGTTTTCATTAAGGGCGTTTCAAAAAATTCCTTGTTCAAGTTTCGCATGATGAAAGCCCATTATATCAAGTTTTTGAAACTCCCAGTTGACCAGTTTATTTTTTGATACTACATAAAAAGCAATTAATCTTTTACATTTGCCTATCGCAAAATAACGTTAAAGCGTTCGTTATTTTGCTCCGTCAAATGTAAGATTAATAGTGCTTTTTATATAGGTAGTATCACATTTTAACCTTTTTGCCTTGATTTTTAAATTTTTAAAAGATGTTTTAAAACTTATCAAATCACAAACCTTTCACATAGATTTATTTGTTTATTTGGCTTCAAAAATGGTGCTTATTTGAAGCTATGTCTTTAAGCACCTACCAATTAAAGCACCAATAAAAACTCCTAATAAGCTTAAACTTAAGTTAAGAATAATATTACTAAAACATAAAAAATAACGCCCACTTTGGAATAAAGATACTGTTTCAAAACTAAAGGTCGAAAAAGTAGTCAATCCACCCAAAATTCCTGTTGTCAAGAATAATTTCATATTTGGAGTAATGAAGGAAGATTTTATGCTTAGCTGCATAATAAAACCAATTAGTACAGCGCCAATAACATTAACAATAAGTGTGCCAAAAGAAAAGTCAGACTTGAAAATCTTTGCTGCTCCAGTAGATATCAAATATCTAAGGGATGCGCCAATAAATCCACCAATTCCAACAATTCCAACACAAAGGATTTTATCCATAAAATTCACATTCCTCTTTCTCATATTTTGTAAAGCTTTGTAATAGCCCTTTGGAGATTCATCTGTATTATGTTCTTCAAAGTCGCTCAGCAATAGAATTTTATAAAATAACTTTTCCTAAATGATAAACTTTCGTGAATGTTACTTTTATTATATAGTATTCCTTGACAGTAAGGAAGTATTAAGTAAGATAAAAAAATGAAATTTTCTACACTTGTAAATCCAAACCCAATAGAGTATTCGCGAAGTCTTCAGGTGGGTAAAGCATTTCTTGACGAATATAAAAAGGTCAATCCTAAGGATGAAATTATAGAAATTGATGTTTACTCCGACAATATAACATTGTACCGAACAGTATAAAATCTACGATAATCCATAATGGTTTTATACTGTTTTTTTATGTAGTATTGCATTTTCTCCTGCTATAACATATAATATTAATATAACATATGAACAATTATTCATATGAACAACTGTTTGAAGGAGAATTGAATTTATGATGGAAAATAAATCAGATACTGATAGATGCGATTGTATAGTGATTCATCAGGAGATAGTTGATAAAGTTAAAGAAAATATGCCGCAAGAGGAAAAACTTTACGATCTGGCAGAACTTTTTAAAGTTTTTGGCGACACGACCAGGATCAAAATACTTTACGCTCTTTCTTCTTCTGACATGTGTGTTTGTGACATTGCGGTTTTACTTAATATGACGCAGTCTGCCATATCCCATCAATTGAGGGTTTTAAAGCAAGCAAAGCTTGTAAAATATCGCAAGGAAGGTAAAATCGTTTTTTATTCACTAGATGATGAACATGTCAAAATGATATTTGATCAAGGTTTATTGCACATATCAGAAAAATAGAGGGCAGAATTGAAAGAAGGGATTTCAATGGATTCAGCAATAAAAAAGGAATTTATTTTGGAAGGACTTTGCCGCGGCAACTGCGCGGCTAAAATAGAAAGAACTGTATGCAAGCTAAACGGGGTAAATACTGCAAACGTTGACTTTGTAACAAAAACTCTTTCAATTGAGATAAACTCCCAAGAAAGTTTC
>JAUZPS010000702.1 GCA_030705945.1 Bacillota bacterium | reverse complement strand
TTAACGTTATTTTGCGATAGGCAAATGTAAAAGATTAATTGCTTTTTATATAGTATCAAAAAAACTTAGCAACTGGTCGTTTAAAAAACTTGATATAATGGGTTTTCGTCATATAAACTTGACCAAGGAATTTTTTGAAACGCCTTAACTCGTGTACACACGCTCAGAATCGGAAGTAATTTTTCAATCATTCCTTATATAGTTGGTTATATATTTACAAGGAGAGTGATAAGAATGAACAAGCAAACGAAAACAGTAATGTCATTTATTGCAATTATACTCGGATTTTTTATGGCGCTGCTGGATTCTACGATTGTAAACATTGCATTGCCTGAAATGAGTAAACACTATGGAGCGTCAGTTGAAAATATTTCATGGGTCGTTAATGGTTATAACCTTGCATTTGCAGTGTTTATAATAACAGCGGCAAGACTTGCGGATCAGTTTGGAAGAAAGAAGATATTTTTAATAGGAGTATTTTTATTTACTTTAGCATCACTACTTTGCGGAATTTCTCCAAATGTAGAAACGCTTATAGTACTTCGTGTAATACAGGGGCTTGCGGGAGCAATTGTAGTGCCTGTTACTGTGCCATTAGCAATGGAACTTTTCCCAAGAGAAAAGCATGGTCTTGTAATTGGATTGTGGGGCGCGATTTCGGGATTGGCAGCCGCTAGCGGGCCGGCATTAGGAGGCATACTTACAGATAAATTTAACTGGCAGTCCATATTTTTTGTTAATGTTCCTTTAGGTGTAATAACACTTGTACTTACTACCGTATTGATTAAGGAATCGTATGATGGCACAGCGACAAAGAGAATCGACTGGGGAGGAATGGCAAGTATAACTGCAGCTATGTTCTGCATTACTTATGCCCTTATTAAGTCAAATGATTTTGGATGGGGTTCCTATAAAACAATATCCCTTTTTGCAACAGGCTTTATTGCGCTTATACTTTTCTTTGTGATCGAGGTAAAGAGCAAAAAACCCATGCTGCCTGTCTCGCTATTAAAAATACCATACTTTGACGGCGCCGCATTGACTTTGTTTGCGGTTGGAGCAGGAATTATGAATGCGTCTTTTCTCATGTCGTTTTTCCTTACACAGATAATGGGTAAAACTGTTTTGCAGGCAGGACTCACAATTGCGGTCATGCCCCTTGTATCAATGGTGTTTTCATCTGTTGCGGGTCCTCTATCAAACAAATTCGGAAGTCGATGGTTTGCTGCGGCTGGAATGAGCGCTATAATTTTCTCGATATACCTTTTTAGCATGCTGGATTCGAACTCAAGTCAGATTGATATCATGTGGAGGCTTGCTGTGACAGGTATGGGACTTGGTATGACAATGGCGCCCGTTATGAGCGCTTCTGTCAGGAATGTTCCAAAAGAAAAAATAGGTATGTCATCTGGGATAACAAATATGACAAGGGCATTAGGAGCTGTTCTTGGGGTTGCAATAATAGTAACCGTTTTAAACGCCAATACAACAAATGAAATTGAAAAAACTAAGAATAATATTATTACTATGATAAATTCGGATAATGTTTTTAACAGTCAATTTAAACAGAATTTATTAAGTCAGATAAAAAATACAACGGTTTCTAGGGATTCAAAAAGAGCTACATTGGATCAGATTATAGCTAATATTGACCTTCAGGAAAAGTCTGCATTGTCAAAAGCGACTTTAGCTAAAGCGCCTGCGCCGCAAATTAATAAAATCAGAACTTCTTTCGAAAGTCAGAAAAGTGAAACCAGAAAAGTTTATCCAACAATTGAAACCAGCTTTAAAAGTGGAATAACAAAAGCTTTCAGCAATACATTTAAAATTTCAAGTCTGATATTATTGATCGGTATCCTGTTCGCGTTATTTAGTGACAGGGCTAGAAGGAAACCTGAGGAATTAAGCCTTCAGATGCAGGAATAGGTTATAGTCGCATCAAATGAAGATAGATACATTTTATGATGCTTTTGGCAGTTTTAAAAATGGTTCAATAGACTACTAACCTTATAGAAGGATCAATTAAACTATTTGCCAGGAATATTTGTTTTTGATGTATAAATGTGTAAATATATGATATAATTATAAAAAACAGATATTGGGAGGGGATATTATGAATTGTTCAAGCTGTCAATTGTTTGATAATTGTAAAAACAAAAATGAGAGTAGTAGTATGGAAAAGCAGATTTGCTTTATTGCGCAACA
>JAUZPS010000701.1 GCA_030705945.1 Bacillota bacterium | reverse complement strand
GAAGAGCTTGGACTTAATGTCATTAATCTGGCGGGCACAGGGCTGGTAACAACTTTATACGGTAAGGGAAGTGGCAGGACAATAGCGCTCAGAGCTGATATAGACGCGCTTCCTATTAAAGAAGAAAATACCTTTGATTATGTATCGCAAAATGTAGGTAAAATGCATGCCTGCGGTCATGACGGACATATTGCTGTCGTGCTGGGAGCGGCCTTTATATTATCCAAGTTTAAAGATCAAATTAACGGAAATGTAAAATTTATATTTCAGCCTGGAGAAGAGGGGTTAGGCGGAGCTAAATTGATGATTGATGAAGGCGTCATGGGGGAACCTCCCGTTGATGCTATAATTGCAGCTCATGTCAGTCCGCTTATAAGCACAGGCGGAATATCTGTCAGAAAGGGTCCTGTGATGGCATCGCCCAGTGAATTCAATATAAATATTTCCGGTAAAAGCGGTCATGCCGCGCAGCCTAATAAGGCTATAAATCCGATAACGATAGGAGCAGAAGTTGTAAGGCGGTTTAAGGAAATCATTAAGCCTTCGGATGATCCTCTTAAAAGAGCGGTTTTGTCAGTAACCTGTTTTAATGCTGGAAGCGCTTACAATATTATTCCGGATAGCGCAATTATTAAGGGAACTATCAGAACATTTGATGAAAATATACGCATGGAAATCAAAGAAAAAATGGAACAAATTTTATATAATGAGACAGAAAAAACAGGCGCGGACTATAAATTAGACATAGCTTACGGATATCCCCCTGTTATAAATAATGATTTTATTGTTGAAAGATTTATAAATTCTGCAGAAAAAATAATATCGCGTCATAATATAATTACCGATGATGATCCATCAATGCTTGCTGAAGATTTTTCATATTATGCTCAGTTGGCGCCAGGCGCTTACTTTCATTTAGGTTGCAGGAACCCTGAGTCTCATCAATTGCAAAATCTCCACAGCAGCAGGTTTAATTTGGATGAAGAATGCATTAAAAACGGTATGGAATTAATGGCGCAGTTTGCATTGGACTTTCTTAAGGGTGCTTAAAAAATTCCTTGTTCAAGTCTATATGACGAAAACCCATTATATCAAGTTTTTGAAACGACCAGTTAATAAGTTTTCTTTTTGATACTACCTAACTGAATCGAAGGAATACTGTTGTGTAAAAAATTAAGCTAAAAATTATCCTTCAATTGAATTAATTAAGTTCTTTAGTTCATCTAAACTTTCGTATGGAATTGCAACACCCTTTTGACTTGGTTTGTACTCATCAGAATTGCCATCAAACCAAAACACCCTGATATCAACAAACTTCTTCCCTTTCTTTTCAACCACCTTGATTATAATTTCTTCGCGGCTGTTTTTACCCAATTTACCAATTAATTTCTCGTTATCCCAAAAATCTGACACTTATGTTCCCTCCAATTTTAAATTTAGAGCTGCAAATTTTTATTTGTACGTTTCGTAATATATGCTGCTTCATAAATTATGAAAAAGTTAAATATTCTTGCGAATATGGTCGTTAAATACAACATTGTTTATATTATAACAACAAAAATTAATTTTATAAATACTGAATTAACTCATTATTGTTTTGAATTTGTTTCGAGGATATAAAGCGCAAATTTATTAAATTTAACCGTATGAATTTTTTTGTGTCATAAAGACAATAATATTATTAAAATTTAATAAAGCATTAAAAAAGGAGTTGTGATTATGAATAGAACACCATTGGACAGGCTGTCGTTGATTATAGTAATAATCGGCGCGTTGAACTGGTTGACAATAGGATTGTTTAAGATAGACCTAGTTGCTTCAATGTTTTCGAATCCTACAACTATACCAAGTAGAGTAGTATACACAATTGTAGGACTTGCGGGATTGTATTGTATTAGTTTATTATTTAGAGAAAACGTTCCTGCTAGGGATCAGGTTTAAAGAAATATAAATATTACTCCTTATATAAGTTGCGAAAAAGATTTTACATTAAAAATGCAGTTAGTACGTCTGCATTTTGATATCAAAGCTGAACTTTTCGCAACTTATGAATCAAGGTATATATTTTGCAATATAAAAATGGTTGTAAAATGTTTATTGCAAAATATATATAAAAAGCAATTAATCTTTTACATTTGCCTATCGCAAAATAACGTTAAAGCGTTCGTTATTTTGCTCCGTCAAATGTAAGATTAATAGTGCTTTTTATATAG
>JAUZPS010000700.1 GCA_030705945.1 Bacillota bacterium | reverse complement strand
CTTATAATATTCTCTTTGGAAGTTACTTTTCAAAGGCAGTCAGATACTCTTTTCTTATAACAGGGAGAAAAGATTTGTCTGAAGATGTTGTCCAGGAAACTTTTGTAGAATGCTATAAGGATATTAAATATCTAAAAGATCAGGAAAAGTTCAGGCCATGGTTTTACAGGATACTTGTCAGAACAAGTTGGAGAATGAAGGCTAAGGAAAAACATGCAGTTTCATTGGAAGTTTTGGATGATGTTGGAAGAAGTGCGATTGATTCAAAAGATGATGAGCAATTTAATAGAATTATGAACTCAAGGGAGTCTTCGAGAATGCTTCGCAGCGCTCTTGAAAAACTTAGCTTGCCTCTTAGAACAACAGTGATATTGCATTATTACAACGATTTATCTATAAAAGAGATAGCGCAGATTCTAAATTGCTTTCAAGGAACTGTCAAATCAAGACTACATACTGCAAGGAAGCTTTTGGAAAAGCAATTAGTGAAAGACGGATATATTTATGATGGATTGGAGTGTGAAACAAATGGGTGATTTGAAAAATTTCGATGAATTGATGCGTGATCTGCTTTCAAACGAAGCAAATCTTGTAGAGCCTGAGGAAGAAAAATTCAGAAAGCTAAATGAAAGAATTAATATAGATAACCACGTGGAAAGGTTATCATTAAAAGAGAGGCTTTTTAAGAATGCTTTTCCTCTACAACTGAATATTAAAAGATATTTAGTTGCAACTATGTTGTTTTTAATTATTATTCCGGGACTGACTCTAACATTTTCAAAGGAAGCGAGGGTTGCGGCGTATGAAGGAATCAACGCTATTGGGAAGTGGATTTATGTTGTTAATAAAACAGATAAGGGATATGATACGGTAAAAGTTAATGTTCCAGAAACGGACCCCTTTAAAGAATGGACTTTCGATTATACCGGTATGAATGATGAAGAACTAGCAAAGGAATTTGGCTCATATGTTTATGTGCCTTCTGAATTATGGGGGGGATATAAATGCTTCCAAAAAAGGAAGGGTGTAAGAAAAAGCGATAATTCTACCAGTGAGATAGTGGGATTGTATGGGAATAAAGAACATGAATTGATTCTTAATATTTATAATGAAAACTATCTTGAGAACTACAAGTATAAGAAGGTCTTTAACGTAAGAAACAACAAATTATATTGGGTTGAAGATGGACCTTATGGCATATATCCTAATCACGATTTGCAACAAAAGCCAGTTGGGGTTAAAATCGAACACTTTCTTATGTGGGAGTATAAGGGAGCGGTTTACAGGGTGTATAATCCGGATGGAAATCTTACATATGACATTGCTCAGAGAATCGCTGAACAGTTTATAAATAAGACTTATCCTCCTTATGATTCTATGAAGAAGGTTGGATTGATAAGATCTCTTACCTATCTTCCTAAAAGTACAACAATTGGCGAGATTCAAGGAATGGTTGGATTTAAGGTCAAGATACCTGATACTTTACCTGATAAATATAAGATCACTGTTAAAACAGTGGGAATGGATCCAAACGAAAAAGAATGTAATATGTTTGAAGGAGAATATGAAAATGGCAGTAAAACAATGAAATTTACAATAACAGAAAGCGATTGGCCAGTAATGGAAATTGACAGGATCAAAGAGCCAAAGGATGACACGAGAACCATTGTAATAGGACATAAGGAATGTAAATGGACCTTTATAGATGGTAGTCACATGCTCGGTTGGAAAGATGACGGTGTATATTATTGCCTCTACTTTGACCATGGAGACTTCTCATCACAGGAAGAAGCTGCTTCCATAGCAAAAGTTATAATTGGCAAATAGTGGGGACTATATTGTATAAAATAATTCTTTTTGGATTAAATTGCATGAATCCATGATATGTGGACAAAATAATTACGTACAATTAGTTATAATATATAACTAAAATTTCATTAACAATAATCCAAAAGGAGTCATTACATTGGAAATAACAAAACAACAGCTGAAGATTGAAGAGAATTACAATAAACTGGACTTTACAAGCATTCCGCAGTTGAAAGTAATTGAAATGGAGCTTTTAGATATTCTCTCAGGCAGTAGGGGCACAATCAGGGAGATGTGCAATCATATACTAAAGGCTGGCGGCAAAAGGATCAGACCGCTGTTGGTTGTTTTCAGCGGTCTGATTTTTGAGCAAAATATGCAGAAATTGATACCTACTGCGGTTTCT
>JAUZPS010000070.1 GCA_030705945.1 Bacillota bacterium | reverse complement strand
TTTTTTGAAACGCCCTTAATGGAAGGAGTATCTAAAATGAAAGAACAGCTTAATAATATTAAAGCTAAAGCTGAAAAAGAATTGTCCGACTTGCAGTCCATTCAAGAACTTGAAAACCTTCGCGTTAAATACTTAGGAAAAAAAGGAGAATTGACCTCGGTATTAAGGGGCATGGGAGCCCTCTCTGCAGAAGAGCGTCCTTTGATTGGTCAGCTTGCGAATGAAGTAAGGGAATTCATTGAAGGTAAAATCGAGGAAGCGAATAAGGTTCTTGTTAACAAGTTGAGAGCCTCAAAGCTTCAGAGTGAACTGATTGACGTTACTATTCCAGGCAAAAGGAAAAATCTAGGCAAAAAACACCCTTTGAGCATTGTTACTGATGAAATGAAGGAAATATTTATTGGAATGGGTTATGAAATTGCTGAAGGGCCTGAAGTTGAACTTGATTATTACAACTTCGAGGCGTTGAATATACCAAAGGGACACCCGGCAAGGGACACTCAGGATACCTTCTATATTAATGAAAACATAGTGCTTAGGACTCAGACTTCACCTGTCCAGATAAGGGTTATGAAAAATAAAAAACCCCCTATTAAAATATTAAGTCCCGGAAGAGTTTACCGTTCAGACGCCGTTGACGCAACCCATTCACCTATTTTCCATCAGGTTGAGGGTCTTGTTGTTGACAAGGGAGTTACAATGAGCGACCTCATCGGTACTTTACAGCTATTTGCAAAAAGCTTGTTTGGCGAGAATTCAAAAATAAGACTCAGACCGCATCACTTTCCATTTACCGAACCTAGCGCGGAAGTCGACGTCTCATGCTGGTCCTGCGGCGGCTCTGGTTGCAGGATGTGTAAGAATGAAGGCTGGATAGAAGTTTTAGGCGCCGGAATGGTTCACCCTAAAGTCCTTGAGGAATGCGATATAGATCCGGAAATTTACAGTGGATTCGCCTTCGGTATAGGTGTGGAAAGAACCGCGATGGGCAGGTTTAATATAGATGATTTAAGGCTCTTATATGAAAATGACTTAAGATTCTTAAAGCAGTTTTAATTCCATTAGGTAGTATCAAAAAATAACTGGTCGTTTCAAAAACTTGATATAATGGGTTTTCATCATATAAACTTGAACAAGTAATTTTTTGAAACGCCCCTTAAACAAATTCAAGTTTTATCAAATTTCAGTATATTGACAAATTGATTTGAAGGGAGATTTAGAAAATGAAAGCACCGCTTAGTTGGTTAAAAGACTACGTTGATATAAAAGTTAGTCCAAAAGAATACGCAAACGCCATGACCCTTTCAGGTTCAAAGGTTGAGGGCATAGAAGTTCAGGGTGAAGAGATTACTAAAGTTGTTGTTGGAAAGATAGTCTCATTGGAGAAACATCCTGACGCAGACAAATTACAGGTTACAAAGGTTGATATAGGCAGCGAAGTTATTCAGGTTGTTACAGGCGCTCAGAATATAGCATTAGGCGACTATATACCCGTTGCGCTTGTCGGAGCGACACTGCCAGGCGATAAAAAAATATCAAAGGGTAAGTTAAGAGGCGTTGAATCCATTGGAATGATGTGTTCTATCGCAGAGTTAAATCTTACAAAAGAGGATTATCCTGATGCGGCGGAAAACGGCATATTCATTCTGGAAAACGGACTTCCTCTTGGAAAAGATATAAAAGAGGTTCTTGGCATTAATGAAACTACCGTTGAATTTGAAATAACTTCGAACAGGCCTGATTGTTTAAGCATTGTTGGAATAGCCAGAGAGTCGGCGACTACCTTTGGAGTTCCATTCACTAAGCCCCAAATCACGGTTAAAGAAGAAGGGGACGATGTAAATAACTATGCTTCAGTTGAAATTTTAGCTCCGGACCTTTGTCCAAGATACGCGGCTCGCGTTGTAAAAGACGTTAAGATCGGCCCCTCTCCCAAATGGCTCAGGGACAGACTTAAAGCGGCTGGCGTAAGGTCCATAAATAACATAGTTGATATAACCAATTATGTTATGCTTGAGCTTGGACAGCCAATGCATGCCTTTGATCTTGAAAAGTTAATGGATAAAAAAATAATTGTTAGAACAGCCGCTGACGGCGAAGTCATGCATACTTTAGACGATCAGGAGAGAAAGCTTGACGCTTCCATGCTGGTTATCGCTGACGGCCAAAGACCTGTTGCTGTTGCTTGAGTTATGGGTGGAGCAAATTCTGAGGTTGATGAAAATACTAAAACAATTCTATTTGAATCAGCTAATTTCCACGGTATATCGGTAAGACTTACAGGTAAAAAGCTTGGTCTTCGAACTGAAGCGTCAAGCCGCTTTGAAAAGGGACTTGATGTTGAAACTGTAGTAACAGCCGTCGACAGAGCCGCGCAATTGGTTGAAATGCTGGGCGCCGGAACTGTTTGCAAGGGAACAATCGATTGCTACGTAAAAAAACCTCAGGTTAAAAAGTTAAACTTAAATCCTGAGAAAATCAACAAGTTCTTAGGTACTGATATAGCTTCCTCATATATGATCAAACTGTTTAAGGATCTGGAGTTTGGCGTTGATGAAAATAATATGACCGTAACCGTTCCAACCTTCAGGCCTGATGTCGAAAGAGAGGCTGATGTAGCTGAAGAGGTTGCAAGGTTCTATGATTACAACAACATTAAGCCCACCCTCCTTTCCGGCAAGGAAGCGACTCAAGGTAAGAAGACCTTCAAGCAAAAGGTTGAAGATGTGATTAAAAACACAATGATCTCCTGCGGTCTTTCGGAAATTTACACATATTCATTCACGAGTCCAAAAGTCTGGGATAAAATAAATCTTCCATCTGACAGTGAATTAAGAAAAGCCGTAGTAATAACAAACCCCCTTGGTGAAGATTACAGTGTTATGAGAACGACGACGCTTCCCGACATGCTTGATGTAATCAGCAGGAATTATAACAGAAGAATTGATGAAGCGGGATTTTTTGAACTTTCAAGCGTCTATTTGCCCGAAAGTATACCCGTTACCACTCTTCCCAATGAAAAACCTGTTCTGACTATTGGTAAATATGGAAATACCGACTTCTATGATTTAAAGGGAATGATAGAAGAGTTATTAGATAAATTGAACATAAAAAAATACGAGTTTGAGCCATTCAAAGAATTTGCGGCATTTCATCCAGGAAGAACAGCTCAACTCCTCATTAACGGAAAGCCTGTAGGAGTATTAGGTGAAATACATCCTGAAGTGGCAGAAAACTTTGAAGGTCCTGAAAAAACATATATAGGAATTATTGATGTGGCTCCCCTAGTTAAAAACGCGTCCTTCACGGCCAGTCATAAACCTTTGCCGAAATTCCCGGCTGTAACCAGAGATATAGCAATGTTGGTAAAGGATGAGATACTCGTAAAACAGATAGAGGATATTATTAAGCAAAGATCAGGTAAAATCCTCGAGAGAATCAAATTATTCGATGTTTATAAAGGAAAGCAGGTTCCTGAAGGAATGAAGAGCGTTGCATATTCTATAATTTTCAGAGCGGAAGACAGAACCCTAACTGATGAGGAAGTAAATAAGGCAATGTCTAAAATTTTAGACGGTCTTAAAAATAATCTTGACGCTCAGTTAAGAGAATAAGGCAAGCAATAAGTAAGATATAAAAGCAGCCGCTTTTTATCGGCTGCTTTTATACCTAATATATTTTGCAATAAACATCTAACTGTTATTCATTAATCACTAATCAGTATCATTAATCAGTATCATTATTCATTAATCATACCTTCTGCCATCTGAATCATTCTTTTTACCATCTGTCCGCCAATGGGGCCGCCTTCCTGTCCATTAACTTTAGCTGGAACGTCTCCTTTATAGTGATCATTGTTTTCCTTGATATACTGCAAATGGCCAATCTCTTCCGCGCATTCAATTTTGAATTTTGTAAGAGCATCCCTGCTCTGAGGCACTAATGGAGTTTTTGGACTTGACATTAAATCACCTTCTTTCCGATTTTGTTTATTATAATAAGATATTTTGTAATAGTAATTCTGCAAAATTAAAATCATTCTTGATACAAATTTATTATTAACTTTTTTTTCGATTAATTGTGAATTAAATTTTAGATAAAATAGAAAAATAAGAAAAGAATTATACATTGGACAATCTTTTATGATTTTGTTATAATGCTAAGGAAAGAATGGGCAATATTATATCTTTGCAGGTTTAAATATAAAAATCAATAACATTAATTTTTACAGGAGGTTATTTATATGCAAAAAATAAAATTTGATTATTCAAAAGCTTTAGGTTTTATCAATGAAGGCGAGGTAACAAGTCTAACTCCCTTTGTAACATCCGCGCATGACATGCTCCATAATAAAACAGGCGCTGGAAATGACTTTTTAGGATGGGTTGATCTACCTGTCAACTACGATAAAGAAGAGTTTAAAAGAATTAAAGCCGCAGCTGAAAAAATTAAGTCAGATTCAGACGCGCTTGTAGTTATCGGTATCGGCGGATCTTATCTTGGAGCAAAAGCGGCAATAGATGTTCTTTCTCATTCTTTTTACAACAATTTACCTAAGTCAATAAGAAAGACTCCTGAAATCTATTTCGTAGGAAATAACATAAGCTCCACATACATAACAGATCTTATAGAATTGTTGGATGGAAAAGAGTTGTCTGTAAATATTATATCCAAATCAGGCACAACAACAGAGCCTGCGCTAGCTTTCAGAATTTTCAAAGAATATATGGAAACCAAATATGGTAAAGAAGAAGCAAGCAAAAGAATTTACGCTACTACCGACAAAGCGAAGGGCTCTTTGAAGAAGCTTGCTACTGAAGAAAAGTATGAAAGTTTTGTTGTTCCGGACGATATAGGCGGAAGATTCTCAGTCCTCACAGCTGTCGGACTTTTACCTATCGCTGTGGCAGGCATCGATGTAGACAGCATTATGGCAGGCGCAGCTGATGCGTATAAGGCATACAAAAGCACTAATATATTGGAGAATGACTGCTACAAATACGCTGCAGTAAGAAACGCTTTGTACAACAAAAATAAGTCAATTGAAATACTCGTAAATTACGAACCTTCTCTCCATTACTTTACAGAATGGTGGAAGCAGTTATACGGCGAAAGCGAAGGTAAGGACCAGAAAGGTATATTCCCTGCCGGAGTTGATTTCACAACTGATCTTCACTCAATGGGTCAATACATCCAGGACGGATTAAGAAATATATTCGAAACCGTTATAACTGTTGAAAAGCCTAAAAAGAGCCTTACTGTTAAGCAGGACGCCGCAAATGTTGACGGTCTTAACTTCCTTGCAGGAAAAGAAGTAGATTTTGTTAACAAGAAAGCTATGGAAGGAACTTTACTTGCTCATACCGACGGTGGAGTGCCAAACCTCATCATCAGTGTTCCTGAATTAAGTCCATACTATTTTGGAAGTTTTGTTTATTTCTTCGAAAAAGCATGCGGTATCAGCGGCTATCTTTTAGGCGTGAACCCATTCAATCAGCCCGGAGTTGAAGAATATAAGAAAAATATGTTCGCTCTCTTAGGTAAACCTGGCTTTGAAGAAGAAAAGAAAAAGCTTGAAGCTCGTTTATACAAATAAGATATTAAGATATTAAGATATTAAAGATATTTTAAAAGGAGTCTTTTACAAGGCTCCTTTTGTTATGTCTAAGGTTATATGTTTTGTTATATCTAAAAATGTAACATATTTAATTGATATGATATACTGTAATCTCAGGCCTAGAAAATAGCCTCAGCGGAAAAAGCACATTCCCAAGTCCCTTGCTGATGTATAAATTGATTCCGTTAATTTTATGAAGGCCTCTCTTTATACCCATTTTGCAGAGCTTCTCCTTACGCAATACTTTAAATTCCAGATCAAACGGCATCCATATCTGGCCCCCGTGGAAATGTCCGCAGAAAAGGTAATCAACTTTATCCCTTGGAATTTCAAGAACAATGTCCGGGTTATGAGAAAATGCAATATTAATCTTGCTGTCTTTTGAACAGTTCTTGAACGCCGAATCAAGATCATGCTTGCCTCTTCTATAATCCGTGATGCCGATTATATTGTACTTAATATTGTCTTTTTCAAATACTTCCGCGTTGTCATGTAAAATTGTAACGCCTGCTTCTTCAACTTTCTTCATATACTGTTGAAGTCCGTCCTTCTTATCCCTTAAGAAAGCTTCATAATCATGATTTCCTAAACACAGATATATTTTGTTGTTCCCTTTTATTTCGTTAAGAAACTTTAAAAACATTGGTATATGTGAAGGTCTTGAAATATAATCGCCCGACATCAAAATAAAATCAGGAGATTCTTTCATAATAATTTTACTAACCTTTTTAGTCTTAACTCTCAGCAAATCTATATGAATATCAGTAAGGTGCAATATTTTAAGACCTCTTGAGCCTTTTGCAAACCTAACCCTGTTTAATTCCACATTTCCAGCCTCGAACCACATATATCCAAAAAACAAAATACCCAGAATCAAAAGTACAATTAAGAATAAATACATTATTTTTCCCCCAATAATTAGACTGTCATATTAAATCAGCCAATGTTTTGCATTTATCTATCGCAAAATATATAGATAAAAAGCAATTAATCTTTTACATTTGCCTATCGCAAAATAACGTTAAAGCGTTCGTTATTTTGCTCCGTCAAATGTAAGATTAATAGTGCTTTTTATATAGATTACCCTGCTAAATGTAAGATTAAAACGACCTTAATATAGCAACAACTTAAAAGTAACATAATTATTATATTTAATTTCATATTTATAATCAATTTATTTTATAGGATAAACAAATGTAAAGTGTTAATATTTAGACCAATATAATTTATTTCACCCTCACGAAAACAGCTTCATATATTATATTATGTAATTTTAAGTAAATTTATGAAGAGGAGTCTTATATGAATTTCGATAAACAACAAATAGAGCATCATACATTGAATCCCCAATCTGCCAGCAATTTATCCCATGTAACCAAATCCCTGCCCATGATGGAAGGAATAACACCGCGCTGGCTTTTGAACTTTTTACCCTGGGTGTCCGTTGAAGCCGGCATTTACAGAGTCAACAAAATTAAAAAACATGACATTTTCCCTGAAGCCATACGTTTTGACAACAACAACTTGGCAATAAACTCTAACCAGATGAGCCAAATTCCATTTTTAAAGAACATGAACCCGGAAATAATGGATAATATTTCTTCCATGTTTACAAAAAAGGAATTTGATTCAGGAAATATGATTTCAGAGGCAGAAGCGGAAGCCAAAGAACTGATGATAGTCGCTAAAGGTAAGATTGAAGTTACTACAATAGGATTAAGCGGCGAGCGGTTGAATGTTGACATACTTTCTACAGGAGATTATACAAACCTTGACGCATTTGTAAATAACTCTAAAAGGCCCATTTATATAAAGGCTCTTACGCCATGTACTTTGTTTTGTCTTGAAAGGAAAGCATTCGATAAATATTTCGAAAACTCTCCCAATTCTAAGCAAGAATATAATAATGCCCTTGAAAACTGGTTGGAGCAAAAAAAATCATTTACTGAGAATGGTGAAAAATTAATTGATATAAAATCCTGTAAGATGGGCGAGTATGAAATCCCCGAAACTTATCCCGACTATGAGGAACATCCGAGAGAGTATATGCTTCATGTTGTTCACACCATATTAAAAACTCATTCCCATATAACAGATATCTTTAATTCTCCAATTAACCAAATTGACCAACAGATAAGATTGACCATTGAAGCAATTAGAGAGAGACAGGAATGGGAGCTTATCAACAATAAGGATTTCGGACTTATTAATAATGTATCTCCCATTATGAAAGTATATTCTCCTGATTCCGCTCCTACGCCTGACGCTATGGATGAATTGCTGTCAAAAGTATGGAAAAAGCCTGCATTCTTCCTTGCTCACCCAAAAGCGATCGCGGCTTTCGGTAGAGAATGCACAAAAAGAGGCGTCCCTCCTGCTACCGCAAATATGTATGGCTCACCCTTTATCACCTGGAGAGGGGTTCCAATTGTCCCTTGCGATAAGCTTATGGTCAATGGCTCATGTAAGGCTAATTCGGGCCATGGCGCAACAAACATACTTCTTATGCGTGTGGGAGAAAAGGAACAGGGCGTTATCGGTTTACATCAACCTGGAATTCCCAATGAAACAAGTATACCAAGCCTCTCTATGAACTTTGCGGGAATTGATAACAGAGGAATTTCCTCGTATATCTTAAGCATGTATTTCTCAGCTGCAGTCCTTACAAATGACGCTATCGGAATGCTGGAAAATATTGAGGTGGGCAAATACTATGAATAGGAATCTTGACAATATGATTTCCCCATATTCCAAAATGAAATACATATTCGAGAGTCAAAATACCGAAAAAGAAGACGCTTACTACTTTTTAAAGAATTCCGATTGTAAATGTCCTTATACAAACGATAGCTCTCATTTTCATGACAAAATTGAAACTCAGAGTATACGCGGCGACTTCCCCATTCTCAAAAAATCAATAAATGGAAAACCCCTAGTATGGCTTGACAACGCTGCTACAACTCAAAAACCTCTATGTGTAATTGATTCGTTAGCCAGATTTTATAAAGAACACAATTCCAATGTCCATCGCGGAGCGCATACTTTAGCAAAAAGGGCGACTGAAGAATACGAATCGGCAAGAAAAAAGATTCAGGGCTTTATCGGAGCCTCCTATCCGGAAGAAATAATATTTGTCAGAGGGACGACTGAGGCGATAAACTTAGTTGCTCAAGCGTACGGGGCAGCCAATATAAGTAAGGGTGATGAAATTTTAGTTAGCCAGATGGAGCATCATTCAAACATAGTTCCCTGGCAGATGCTCTGTAACCAGAAAGGTTCAATTATTAAGCCTATACCGATCAATGATCGGGGCGAAATAATTCTGCATGAATACGAAAAGCTGTTCTCATCCTGGACTCGAATGGTAGCAATTGCCCATGTTTCAAATGTCCTTGGCACAATAAACCCTGTCAGGGAAATGATAAAGATCGCCCATAAGCATGGAGCATGCGTCCTTGTTGACGGAGCCCAAGCCACTCCCCATATCGGTGTAAATGTAAAGGAACTTGACGCTGACTTTTACGCGCTATCAGGACATAAGACCTATGGCCCCGCAGGTATTGGTGTTCTTTACGGCAAAAAGGCGCTGCTCGAAGAAATGCCTCCATGGCAAGGAGGCGGCAGTATGATAAAAAACGTTGACTTTGATCATACCACTTACAACAGCTTGCCCTACAAATTCGAAGCAGGAACGGGCAGTATTGGAGATGCGGTGGGCTTAGGTTCTGCCATTGATTATCTTCAAAAAATCGGAATGAACAAAATTGAATTACATGAACAGGAACTTACGCGCTTTGCAATGAATGAGCTTTCCAAAATACCAAAGTGTCATATTATCGGAACAGCCCATAACAAAACCAGTGTACTCTCATTTATTATTGACGGCGTTGAACCTGAGAGTCTGGCATCAAAATTGGACCGTGAAGGTATAGCTGTAAGATCGGGCCATCATTGCGCTCAACCCGTATTAAGACGATTTGGCATTGAAAGCTCAGTCAGGGCTTCCATTGGCATTTATAACACCAGACAGGATATTGAGGCTCTTGTAAATGGAATTATGAAGAATATTCATGCAGTTAGGTAGTATCAAAAAAACTTAGCAACGGGTCGTTTCAAAAACTTGATATAATAGGTTTTCGTCATATAAACTTGAACAAGGAATTTTTTGAAACGACCTTAATATATAAAAAGCAATTAATCTTTTACATTTGCCTATCTCAAAATAACGTTAAAGCGTTCGTTATTTTGCTCCGTCAAATGTAAGATTAATAGTGCTTTTTATATAGCAGCATTTTAATTATTTAAGGGCTCTTCCTGAGCATAATAATTAATGCGCTTGCCACGTTGTTTATGTAAATGTAAAAGCTTAATTAGTTTTAAAAACAAGCATTTTTACCGCGAACCCGATAAGCACTATTCCTACTATAATATTCAAAGCGTTTATTATTGTATAGTTTATAAACGGATGAAGCATACCTACCAAAAGCGCAAGGGTCCCGAGAAAAACAAGGGTTGCCGTAACTGCTCCAACTCCAAATAGCCTCATCTCGCTTTTACTAAATCCCTCGCTGGATAATTTAGTCGCAAATACTCCTGACCAGAACAGTATCGACAATGGACTTGAAGCGGTCATAATAAAACTGGTGATAAACGCGTTAGCAGCGCTTAGTGTACTCTCCTTCGCCGCAAACGTCGGTATGATCGATATCTTTAATGTCCCAAGTATTGTGCCCAATCCAAAATAAACCAGTATTATTGCTCCGAAATATTTTAAGCCCTTCTTGATACTCTGCTTTTCAAGAAGAGCGCCAATTCCAATAATCGCAAGGGTTACAAATATTGAGTCCATTAGCGTGGCAGCCAGAACAGCTGATTCTGCAGGAATTATCCCTCCTCTGGTTGCAGTGTTGAATACATAAATACATACTGGTCCAATTGCTAATTGAAGCATTAATCCAAATCGTAAACCTTTTAAAATCATTATTGTATGCTCCTTAAAATATGGAAATCCTGAACACACGCTCAGAATCGGAAGTAATTTTCTATCATTCCTTACCTATATAAAAAGCACTATTAATCTTACATTTGACGGAGCAAAATAACGAACGCTTTAACGTTATTTTGTGATAGGCAAATGTAAAAGATTAATTGCTTTTTATATATATTATATATACTTTCTTGCTTTTTCGAAAATATTTTTATTTAAAATCTTATAAATTTAATATAAAATAAAAAGTATGGTATATAAACCGAGTAAAATATCAAATAATATAAGTGTGGTGATTTAGTTGAATAAAAAAACAGTGAGAATGGTAGCTCTTATTACGCTATTATTCTTCTTTATAACATCTGTAGTTTTACTTGTATCTCCATTTTTAAATTTCGGAGGCAGATAATAATTGGGCGAAATAATAAATTCCTATATATTCCCCCATCCGCCTGTAATAATACCTGAGGTGGGTAATGGCGAAGAAAAAAAGGCGGCTAAGACATATGATTCATGTATAAAGGCTGCCGGAGAAATAAAAAAAGATAATCCATCCACTATAATTGTTACCACTCCCCATGCCCCGTATTTTCAGGATTATCTGTATGTATCAACTGAAAATAATCTGACCGGCGACTTAAAAAAGTTTGGTCGCAGGGATGTTGAATTTAAATTTAAAAATAATTCAGAGCTTTTAGATAAGATCATTACAAATGCCAGAAATGAAGGAATTAACTCTGGCGGACTTGACAAAGAACAACTTAAGAAGTTTGGGTTAACTGAACAATTGGATCATGGAGCTTTAGTGCCTTTATATTTTATTTCAAAAGAGCTTAAGAATTTTTCAATCATTCACATAGCAGTTGCCGACTTTTCCATGGACGAGCTGTACAACTTTGGAAAGTGTATATCATCCGCTATAGAAGATTCTGACGAAAAGGTGGTATTTGTCGCAAGCGGTGACCTTTCACATAGGGTTAATGACAATTCTCCCTATGGATATAGTCCCTTTGGGAGTAAATTTGATAATTTATTCGTCGAAAGCATTAGAGAGGCTCATTTTAAAAGGCTTTTGACCGTTGAAGAAGAACTTAGCGAAGGCGCTGCCGAGTGTGGTTTACGGTCATTTGTTATAATGTTCGGAGCCTTAGATAAATACCAGGTGACGCCAGATGTGTACTCCTATGAAGCGCCCTTTGGAATTGGTTATTGTGTTGCAAAACTCAACACAATGTTAAGTTAAGTTCAGCAAATTAGAATGATTAGGTAGTATCAAAAAAATAACTGGTCGTTTCAAAAACTTGATGGGTTTTCGTCATATAAACATGAACAAGGAAATTTTGAAATGTCCTTATGGATGGTAATATGGAAAACAAATACAATAATAGAGACACAAAAAACGAAGATATTTATATAACACTCGCGAAAAATGCCCTTGAAACTTTTATCCGGGAAGATAAAATTCTTGAGGTTCCTGCGGAACTGCCTCAAGAAATGCTTAAAAATTCGGCTGGAACCTTTGTGTCGCTTAAACAGAACGGAGAACTTCGAGGCTGTATTGGCACAATCTTCCCTACCAGAGCAAATATTGCCGAAGAAATAATTTATAACGCCATATGTTCAGGCACTGAAGATCCCCGCTTTGACGCAGTTGACGAAGGGGAGCTCGAAAGCCTTGTATACAGTGTTGATGTGCTCAATAAACCTGAGCCGATTAACTCAATGGACGAATTGGATGTCAAAAGATATGGAGTTATCGTCAGAAAGGGAAACAGATCCGGACTTCTTCTTCCCAACTTAGAAGGTGTCGATACTCCGATGGAGCAGGTTTCTATCGCCCTATACAAGGCTGGAATCAATCCTGAATCGCCATATTCTATGGAGAGGTTTGAGGTTACCCGACATAAATGATTAACCAACCTGCAAAACACTACAGCAAAATTGAAGAATCAAAAGTACAATGTTTACTGTGTCCTCATAACTGCATTATAAAACCTGAAGCAGTTGGGGCTTGCAGGGCAAGAAAAAACATAAACAGTGAACTATACACCTTAAACTATGGAAAAATTACTTCCATGTCTCTGGACCCAATTGAGAAAAAGCCCCTAAAGAGGTTTCATACTGGTTCTAAGATATTATCAGTTGGAACCTTTGGCTGCAATTTTAAATGCTCATTTTGCCAGAACTGGACAATTGCTCATTCCGACGCGGACACAGAAGATATTTCCCCCGAGGAGCTTGTAGATAGCGCCGTTTCTCTTAAAAACAGAGGCAATATCGGTATAGCCTTTACTTATAACGAACCATCAATATGGTATGAATTTGTTTATGATACCTGTGTTTTGGCAAAGGAAGAAAACCTTATGAATGTTCTCGTTACCAACGGGTTCATAAGTCATCAGCCCTTACTTGATATTATTCCTTACATCGACGCCATGAATATTGATGT
>JAUZPS010000007.1 GCA_030705945.1 Bacillota bacterium | reverse complement strand
GTTTCAAAAAATTCCTTGTTCAAGTTTATATGACGAAAACCCATTATATAAGGTTTTTGAAACGACCAGTTGACCAGTTATTTTTTTGATACTATATAAAAAGCAATTAATCTTTTACATTTGACGGAGCAAAATAACGAACGCTTTAACGTTATTTTGTGATAGGCAAATGTAAAAGATTAATTGCTTTTTATATAGTATCAAAAAAATAACTGGTCAACTGGTCGTTTCAAAAACCTTATATAATGGGTTTTCGTCATATAAACTTGAACAAGGAATTTTTTGAAACGCCCTTATTGCTATAGATACATAGCCAAAACTTTACAGTTAGGCATTTTAAATGGATTTGCGCTTTCCAATATCTTAGCTGCAGAAAAGTACCTTTGTTCCTTCTCTCTCAAATCTAAAGTCATATTCTTTGAGACTTTTTAATGCCAAACGTACATTTTTATGTCTATAAGGCTCACAAAAAACCAGAAGAAATCCCCCTCCGCCTGCGCCTGTAATTTTAGCGGCAGATGCGCCAGCGTCAAATGCCTTCTGAACAAGCTCATTTATCCAGTCATTACTTATATTGCTTGCCAGTTGCTTCTTCATAATCCATCCATCATACATTAGCTGGCCAAATTTTTCCATATCAGCATCCATTATAATCTCAAGAGCCGCTGGTACCTGATCCTTCATTTTTTTAAGTAATGGTCTTGTATGATTTATAGCTTGGGTCTGCTCCTTAAGTATACATTCTGCTTTACGACCTATACCTGTGTAAAACAATAGGAAGTGGCTTTTTAAAACACCATATACATCGTATCCAGGTTCTACATCCATAACATCTACCATACCGTCAGGCTTGAATGTAAGAACTCGCAAGCCTCCATAAACAGCTATATATTGGTCTTGCTTTCCTATTGGTTTACCAAGTATGTCTATCTCAATTTCACATGCTTGCCTAGCCAGTGTATCAGCAGTTACATCAATCTTCATATATTCATAAAAAGCCTTTAGGAGCCCTACAGTCAAACTGCTAGATGAACCTAAACCGCTTCCTGTATGGGGTATATCTGAAAGTATTACTATTTCAATTCCGCCTTTCAAACCTACTTTAATTAAAGCTTCCCGTACTAAATCATGCTTGATTTGATAAATACAATCCACAGTTTCCTGCTCGAAACTTTTTATATGAATTCTGCCATCATAGCTCTCCTTCACCAATACATAAATGAATTTATTAATAGTACAACTCAAAACACAGCCATTCTCTGATGACCAGAACCTTTCAATATCGGTTCCTCCCCCAAAGAAGCTTATTCTAAGCGGTGTTTTAGTAACAATCATCATTATCCCTCCACCAGGTATCTATATAAAAAGCAATTAATCTTTTACATTTGCCTATCACAAAATAACGTTAAAGCGTTCGTTATTTTGCTCCGTCAAATGTAAGATTAATAGTGCTTTTTATATATCTAATCCTATTTTTTAGACTTCATAACTGCAGTTTTGTTTTTCATGTCCTTTAGTGCCGAAACAAAATAATCTTCAAGATTTTGGGCCTTATTAAGGTATTCAAGATAGTCAGCTATCATATTTATCAAAGTCTTTTGAGGTCTCCACCCTAAAGCCTCAAGTTTTGACGTTGAAGATACAATATGGCGTACATCTCCGACTCTGAATTCGCCGTTCATCAAAGGCTCTATTTTGCTGTCCATATATTCCGATATTTGCTTGAAAAATTCCAATACATTAGTGCTTATACCGCTTCCTACATTATAGGATTGGAAATCAGCATCGGAGCTTTCCAATACGCGCATGTTGGCGCTAACCACATCATCTATATGTATATAGTCCCTTTGCAGCAGACCATCTTCAAAAATGATAGGCTGCTTGCCTAGGGTCAGTAAAGTTGCAAAGCTTCTTAAAATTCCGGTATACATATTGTAAAAGGATTGACGTTTACCGAGAGTAATTGAATATCTGAGGCAAACAACCGGAATATTGTGCCTTCTTCCCAGGTTATGTCCTATAAGTTCTTGAGTATACTTGGTTATGGCATACTGAGTATTTGGGTTCACATATTTTTCAACTGCATGGATATTTTTAAGCGTACTGCCGCATATATCGCAGGAATGTTCCCATAACCCCTCTGTCAGCCTTTCAATAGACCTTGGATTTGGCTGGCATTCTCCATGCTGGGGACAATAGTATTGCCCCTCTCCATATACCGCTTGTGAAGAAGCTATTACTATTTTTTTAATATCAAGTTTTTTTTCTGCAATGACTTCGAAGAGCATTGAAGTCCCAACACTATTGACATCGAAAAATCTGCTGTAATCAGGCAAATATCCCTGGTGCGCAGCTTCATGAAACACAACATCAACCCCATCTAATGCTCTTGACACCATAGATTTGTCCCGTATATCACCGACTATAAGCTCTGCATCCCTGGATAAATAACTGGGTACAGCCCCTCCCGGATGTACAGGCTCAGAAAGCGCGTCAAGAATACGAACTTCATATCCCTTTCCAAGTAATGCATCAACAATATGAGAGCCGATAAATCCTGCTCCACCTGTAACTAGTGCTTTCATAATACCCCTCCAAATAAATTTTTATATAAGGGAGTTTCAAAAAATTCCTTGTTCAAGTTTTGTATGATGGAACCTTATTATATAAAGTTTTTTGAAACTCCCAGTTGACCAGTTTATTTTTTTATAATACCTAACCCAAAATATTTGCTTTTTAAATAGCTTCAAGTTCATGTTTCAAACATTCTTTTTTATAACTGAAAGTTTTACTTAATATAAAATCAACTGCAGAAGGTAAATCGGGCATAAAGTAATGCGGAATTTCCCCTTCCTTTTCATAATCTATGCTGCCGCTTCCAAGTAATATGGTAGTAAGTCCGCTGATTCTGCCAGCTTCAATGTCTGTGACATTATCACCTATCATTATTCCTTTTTCCATATCCAGGGGAAGTTCATTAAAGGCCTTTTCAATTAGCCCATTCTTTGGTTTTCTGCAGTTACAGTTATCAAACGGTGTATGAGGGCAGTAGTATATTCCGCTAATCATTGCGCCTTCATTATATAAAGCGTGATACATGTTGTTATGAATTTCATCAAGTCTACCGGGGCTTATAATGTTGCGTCCAACGGCTGACTGATTTGTAACAATTATAACTGCAAATCCCTTTTCATTAAGCCTTCTTATTGCATCACTTACACCAGGTAAAAACCTAAACTCCTCCCAACTTTTTACATAATCTGACCTATTTTTATTTACAACCCCATCTCGATCTAAAAACACAACAGGCTGAACAAGTTCCTTTCTGAGCTGAACAGACCAGCTGTGACACAAAAAGGTATGAATTGCTTCCACCTTCTCGGGTACTTCACAATTAACCCTATATAATACATGGGAACAAAGTGTCAATTCTCCGATTGAAGACCCTGTTACTGCAGCAACACGCAATCCTCTTAAATAGCTGAATCTGGCTGCTTCAATCAAATTTCTGTGAGGTGTCCCTGAGGAAAATATTATCAATAGGTCCTCTGGTGATGCATGAATCTTAAGATACTCTAAATACACACTGTCAAAGTTAACATCATTGGATACTGCTGTTAAAAATGGCATATTGTCAGGGATGGAAATCACTTTCAAGCCGATTCCGAGCATTTTTGTTATGTTTGCGCCGGCATTTTTCATAAGATCATTTGCAAAATGAGAAACAATGTTGCTTGAAGATCCATTTCCAATAAGGAATATTGTCCTTTTTCCCTGAGAAGCTCTTTTTATCTCAGATAAAACACCATTGTATGGATTATAGTCCAGTGAGTATGCCAGTTTTGTTATTTCTATAAAAAAATCATTTATGCTTGATATCACATTGTCTCCCTCCAATCAGGTAAAGTTAAATTTTAAATATTGCTTCCCGATTGTTATTTATATCTTCCTTTGTATAAATTCCAATATACTTTCCAATGTAGGAAAATCATTTATATCTATTTCATTATTTTTAAAGTGGATACCAAACTCCTTCTCAACTTCAACTACTAGCTTTATAAAGCTGATAGAATTCATATTAAGGCTGAGTAATGAATCTTCCATGCTAATATTTGCAGCCTTGTCCACATCAAATTTATCCTTTATTAATCTGATCAATCTATCCCCTAAATTGTCTGTCAAAATGCTCCCCCCCATCTATGCCTAATCTATGCATTGATGTAATCTATAAAACATCAATCACTTGTCCTAATATTTCACGTTCTTGCTCCTTAATGAGTTTAATTTTTTCTATAAAATCCCTCATTGCGGAGCCAATAATACCAGTAGTCTCTTTATGCATAATGTCATCATCTTTTCCTTCTCCTGTAAAAGCATATTCAAGATTCAAAGCTTTAAGCCTGATTGCATTTGCCAGCTCAACAACTTTTAAATACCTGTCAATCAACATTCCAAGCTTTGGATCAACAATGTATTCCTGTTCAATATATCTAAGTCTGTCATATAAGCCTTTTTTATGCTCATACAATAAGTGGAACTGTATAAAATTAATGGTAAGCTCTCCCGTGAATGTTTTTTCAATATGTTGTATAACCGCATTATGAACATTAACCCCAAACCTCACAGGATCACAATTTGTAAGATTTTCAGAAGTCTCATAATCATATACAATCTCAGCATTATTGTCTGAAGAAGTTATATAGTCATTAAGCTGATTTTTGAATATCGGCAGTTGGAAAGAAAAATTATGGGTGTTGTTATTAGGTCTAAGAATTTGAACAGCCCTGTCTTCAACCCATGTTGCATAAGGCTTGTAATATAATTTCCCCAGCTCATAAGCTTCATTAAATGTCTCAAAGTCATAAAAGATTTCAGTAAATATCCTTTCATTATTAAATCCTGCAGTCATAATTTTTTTCTTTTCATCGTCATAACCATAAACCAACTGTTGATGGATGAAATGCTCTTTCATGTAAAAACTTTTTTGAGGTAAATAATATTCATCTACATTTACTATCACATAACAGCCGTCATCAATTTTCTTCTTAATAAATTCAATCATATCAGGAATATCTACCAGTTCTTTACACCCTAAATCCTTGTGTACATCAAATATTTCCGCATAAAAATTCATTCTTTCAAGATATTCAAGCCTTAAAGGACCATATGTATGTGTAGTGGAAAATATCTGTATAAAATGTTGGTAAAACCATGGATACCTTTTCTCATCCGTTAATATAATACAAAGAGGATATGAGTAATGCAGGTAAGATGTTACATTGGACTGCATGTTAATTGGTAATTTCCTGATTTTATCGGTATGTATGCCTGGAATTAATGTACCATGAGTCTCAATGTATCGGTCTTTATCGTTATCCTCCGCTAATCTATTTTCTATAGAAGCTGCTCCATCGTCTTTATCTATGATTACCTCGGCATTTTCTGCAATTCTTGATATTGTCATAAATTTAAAAATGTCCGCTACATTTATTTTTATTTTGTGTTGTTTGGCTTCTGTAGCAATTTTTATAGCTGCAAAAGAATCCCCGCCTATTTCGAAGAAATTATTTTTTGTTCCAACTTTATCAATCTCCAATACTTCCTGCCATATAGCAACCAGCTTTTCTTCAACTTCATTGATTGGAGCGCTGTATTCTTCATCATGGTTCAGACTGATTTCAGGATCGGGCAATGCTTTTCTGTCTATTTTGCCGTTAGATGTTAGCGGTATACTGTCAAGTCTTACAAAATACGATGGTATCATATAGTCCGGAAGTTCTTTTTGCAAATGCTGTCTGAGTTTCGAAGCTGACAATTCGATATCCGACACAAGATATGCACAAAGGTATTTATTACCATCTGCAGTCTTATCTATAACCACAGCTTCCTTTACGTTGTCATGTCTTAAGAGAGAGCTTTCAACTTCTCCCAATTCAACTCTAAAACCCCTTATTTTTACTTGATGGTCAATCCTTCCAAGGAACTCTATATTGCCGTCAGGCAACATTCTTCCCAAATCTCCGGTCTTATACATCATCTCATCTTCAGCTTGTAAAAACTTATTTTTAAAAAAGGAAACCCTGGTTCTCTCCTCATCATTCATATAACCTGCGGCAACTCCAACTCCACCTATATATAATTCTCCGGCGACTCCACACGGTAAAATATTCCTATCATTATCAAGAATATAAAAATAATTGTTATCAATAGGCCTTCCATATGGGATGCTTGACTGAAATTCGTTTACAGTTTCAACAGGATAATATATGGACCATACAGTACCCTCAGTGGCGCCCCCGAGGCTTATAACTCTGGTCTTGGGAAAGTATTTCTTCAACCGTTCAGGCAGTCTTACAGGAATCCAGTCTCCACTCATAAATACAAGCCTTAGATCATATTGCGCATATTCTTTTCCTTCGTCCTCCATGGAATTAACCAGATAATTCATTGTGGTAGGAACAGAATCCCAGAAAGTAATTTTTTCATTAATTAAAATATTTTTTAGATCAATTGGGTTTTGAATTTGCTCTTTTTTGGCTATTACAACACTTCCTCCTGCTGCAAGAATGCCGAATATATCATATACTGAAAGATCGAAACACATAGAAGTTATGAATAATAGCCTGTCATTATCGCAAACGTTAAACTCTCTGTTTACCCAGGTTATCAGGTTTACTGCCGAGTGATGTTCAATCGTTACTCCTTTTGGATTTCCGGTAGAGCCTGATGTGTATATTACATATGCTAATTGCTTGGGGTCTGTCTCAATATTTGCGCTATCTATAGAATAATGCTCCATCTGAAAGTAATCTATTTCTACAACATTTTTAAAACTGATATCATAATGCCTGTCAACCACCACAGCTGATACTTTTGCATTGCTTATTATATATTCTATCCTGGCGCATGGGTATTCCGGATCTATAGGAACATAAGCGCCCCCGGCTTTTAAAATACCCAGCATTCCGATAATCATATCAAAACCTCTTCGGGCTATAAGAGCCACATGATCCCCCGGTACAACTCCCCTGTCTATCAATAGTCTTGAAAACCGATTTGACTTCTCATTTAGCTCTTTATATGTAATTGTTTTGCCTTCACACACTAGAGCATTATTATTAGGAACCCTTTGCGCCTGTTCCTCAAAAAGACTGTGCATGGTTCTATGCTTTGGATAGCTTATTAAAGTATTATTGAACTCATACAAAATTTTATCTTTTTCGTTATCCGTTATAAGTTCCTCAACACCAATAAACCTTTCTTCACAAGCATACTTTTCCAATATTCTCTCATAAAGCTTTGCAGCAGTTTCTATATCCTCATTGCAGAAGTAATTAGGTGAGTACTTGATCTGAATATAAAAGTTATTCAAGGTCTTTGAAACTTCCAGGTCAAACAATGTGTTTGTCATTTCACTTTGCTTAATGTTTATTTCATAATCCGATTGAACTTTATCATCTGTCTTAACTGTGTCTTCTACAACATGGAAATCTATAAAGTTAAACAAAGTATCAAATATGGGATTTCCTGAATTATTGACTTCCCCTATTATGTTGGCTATTTCCGCTAAAAACAGCTCATGAGGTTTAACATTGACTATATAGTCTTTAACTCTGGTTAATAACTCCAGTTTATCAATTTTCTTTTGTGTATTCATTCTTATTGGTATTGTATTTAAAAAGCAGCCTAAAACTTTTTCACTGTCTGCTATTACAGGCCTATCATGGGTAACAACCCCTGTTACTATATCTTCTTCGGTAGTTATAACTCCAAGAAGATATACATACGCGCTTAAACAAATCTCCTTTAATGCGCATCCATATTTTTTTGCCTGTTTTTCCAAAGAACTGAGCAAGTCTCTACTTAGTCCCTTCCTGTACGTTATACTTCCTGTTGTATTATTAATTCTCTTACTTGATATATTGAAAGGAAGCTTTGTCCTTGTATATCCTGAAAGCAGGTTTTTCCAATACTCCTGCGTTTTTTCATTTGATCTTCTGCTTAAATTGATAGCAACATAATCCTTATAACTGCTTTTTAAAACATGTTCCTTTACAGTTTCCCCATTAATCAATTTGTTATATACCTGTAGAAGCTCTGCTGCTAGTGATGCAACACTCCATCCATCCAGAATGGCATGTTGAAAGGACAATAATATACAATAATTATAAGAATTCAGCTTAAATACCCTCATTCTCCATAACAAGTCTCCGTTAAACCCGAACTTTTTCTTCAAATCCTCCTGCATAAAGCGTTCTATCTTTTGTTCCTGTTTACCTAATGTTAAATGGGAAATATCCTCCATGACAATAGACTGAATCATTTCTTTGTGGATCAACTGCAAGGGTTGGTCAAACTTATCAACCTCAAAAGTTGTTCTCAATATTTGATGCTTTTTAATCAGCATATTTATGGCTTTATTGAATACTGCAACATCAAATTTCTCAAATTTTACAAGGTACGTAAACTGGTCATGGTATATGGGTTCTTCCGGCCTTAATCTGGAATAAAAGACCATACCATGCTGGATCCTGCTTAGAGGATAGAAATCCTCCACATCTTCAGATAAATTTGATGCCTGTTTTGAGTCATTAAGAACACTTTCCCTAATATTCTCTATCATATTAAGCCCATTTTTCAGGTCAGCTTTTATATCATACCCACCATCTTTTACTACAAAAAAGCTCAGTTCTTTAATCTGTTGGTTAAGATAAATATCCTCTATATTCATATTAGAACCAAGAGAATCATTCATTCTGCTGACAAGCTTGATTGCTTTTATAGAGTCTCCCCCTAAAGTAAAGAAACTCTGGTTTATTCCAATCCCCTGTAATCCTAAAACTTCTTCCCATATTCTTACCATTTCTTTTTCCAGCGGATTCCTTGGTTCTTCATATTGCTTTAGCGCAAAGATTTTACTGTCAGGCTTTGGAAGAGCCTTTCTGTCTAATTTTCCATTTGGTGTGAGGGGTATGCTTTGAAGATTTATAAAATATGAAGGTATCATATACTTCGGTAAACCTTTTCCCAGATACCCCCTTATTTCATCCGTTAAAAGTTCTTTTTCCGTTACCATGTAAGCGCAAAGATACGGTATACCTTCCTCATCCCTTGGTATAACCACTGCTTCTTTTATTGCTTCATGCTTTAACAGCAATGATTCTATTTCACCCAGTTCTATTCTGTGCCCTCTGATTTTGACCTGCTGATCTATTCTCCCTAAATATTCCATTTCACCATCAGGCAAATATCTTGCAAGGTCACCAGACCTATAAATCCTTTCCCCCGGCTTATAAGGATTTTGCGCAAATTTTAAAGAAGTCAGCTCAGGCCTGTTTAAGTATCCACGACCGACGCCCGCCCCTCCTACACAAAGTTCACCAGCTGCGCCAACCGGAACCAACTGCATATGAGCATCCATTATATATGTTGTCAAAGTGGGTATCGGTTTCCCTATATTGCTGATATTAGATTCAATTTCCTTATCGGTTATCTCCTTATACGTAACATGAACCGTAGTTTCGGTTATACCGTACATATTGATAAATCTTGAGTCCTTGTATTTATTTCTCCATTCTTTCAACATGGCAGGGCTTAAAGCTTCACCGCCAAAAATAACATATCTTATTTTAAGTTCCTTTTCTTCATTATAAGTCTCCTCTAGCGCCAGGTTATAAAAGGCTGTAGGTGTTTGGTTTAAAACAGTTACCTTATGCTCCTTTAAAAGACTAAGATACTGTTTAGGGTCCCTTGCAGTCATTTTAGGAACTACAACCAGCTTACCGCCATATAAGAGAGCTCCATACATTTCCCATACAGAGAAGTCAAAGCAATAGGAATGGAACATGGTCCAAATATCTGTTTCTTTAAAATCAAACTGAAATTTGTCATTAAATAGCAGCCTTACTACATTTCTATGCTCAATCATTACACCTTTTGGTTTTCCTGTGGTACCTGAAGTATAAATAATATACGCAAGATCATTCGATGAGTTTTTATTTTCCAGATTTGAGACTTCTCCATTGTATACCGCCTCATCGACTTTTATTATTTCTCCGTCAAACCTGATATCAAATGCATATTTCTCATGAGTCAAGAGAATATTTGTCTCACTGTCATTAAGCATAAAACCTATCCTGTCTGGGGGATACTCCGGATCTATAGGCAAATATGCTCCACCGGCTTTCAGAACAGCCAATATCCCAACAATCATTTCAATTGAGCGGTCAAACATTATTGCGACTATACTGTCGCTTTTTACACCTTTTTTGCAAAGCAGCCTTGCAAGCTGATTTGCCTTCTCATTTAGCTCTTTGTACGTAAGTTGCTTTTTTTCAAATACAACAGCAATGTTATCGGGGTTTTTTTCTGCCTGGTTTTCAAATAATTGATGTATGGTCAAATCAGCCGGATACATTGCATCTGTTTTGTTAAACTCATTAAGGATGGTTTTCTTTTCTTCTTTTGTTAAGATATCTATATCAGATATTTTTATATGTGGATTATCAGTAATCTCCTTCAGTATGTTTGTGAAATGAATTGCAAACATCTGCATTTTTTCTTTTCTGAATAGAGCAGCGCAGTATTCAAGCTTAAAATTTAATATTCCATTCTTTTCAACAGCTTCAAGAGTTATATCAAACTTGGAATTATTATTTTCTATTTCATAGGATTTAAAATTCAACCCTGATATATCGATACTTTCCATCTCCATGTTCTGCAAAACAAACATGGTATCAAAAAGAGGATTCCTGCTTAAATCATTTCCTACGCCAAGCCTGTTAACCAGGTCTTCGAATTGGTAATCCTGATTTTGAAACGCATTAATCGAATATGACTTTACTTCATTCAAATATTCAATAAACACCTTACTATCAGATGGAAAATTTCTTATTGCCAATGTATTTACAAACATCCCTATAATGTTCTGCAAATCAGGATTTAATCTTCCTGCCGCAACAGAGCCTACAATTATATCATCCTGTCCGGTATATTTATGCAATAGTGTCGTATAAGCTGCCAGTAAAACCATATAAAGTGTGGAACCTGAGCTGCTTCCCATTTCTTTTAATTTTTCTGTAAGATCCTTATCAACGCCGAATTTTATTGTTTCACCTTCAAAGCTCCGTATGGAAGGCCTTTTTAAATCAAGCGGCATGTTTAGTTTTGGTATATCACCGTAAAAGGTATTTAGCCAATATCTTTCCTTTTCTTTCATAAAATCGGAATTACAAAGTTTACATTGCCATTCACTGTAATCCTTATATTTTAACATTGCCTCTTTGAGGCTTTCCCCGCTGTATAAACTGACGAACTCCCTAGTCAATATACTTGTTGACACCCCATCTGAGATTATATGATGCATATCAAAGACCATGAAGCGCTTTTGTGAAGAAACGCTGATTAATCCAACTCTTAGCAAAGGCGCCTTGCTTAGATCAAAAGGCCGTACAAATCCTTTTATAACATCTGAAACTTCAGCTTCACATGCATCAAGGTATTCAAGAGAGAAATGAACATCTTCGTGAACCTTTTGGTAAGGTTCATCATTTATCATGTGAAAGGATGTTCTTAAAGCCTCATGTCTCTCTATTAATGCTTTAAATACCTCCTCCATACGGCTTATATTTAGGTTACCCTCAATTATAAGCGCTCCGGACAAATTATAATTGGTATTATTCCCACCCATTCGATCTATAACAAACAATCGCTTCTGCGCAGCAGAAACATGGTAAAATTCTTTCTCATCTGCTTTATTTATGGACTGGAAATACAAATCCTTCTCCTTTTGAACCTTCAAATACTTTATTATTTCATTCTTTCTCAACTTCAAATCAGCAATCACCTCAGGATACGCATATCCCTTTGGTGTCTTACAACTCAAGGAATCGCCATTTAAGCGCATCTTTATTTTTTTACTTTCAAGCTCTTGAATAAAATCCTCAATTGGCTGTATTTTCTCCTCACAGCTATTATGCTTAACTGTCATTAAAACACCCCCATTTACAAAGTTCTTTTCACTAGTACATTTTTTATATCCGCGCCTTACTGAACATATTTATAGCTCTATTTCCATATAATCTTCATCACAATGAAGTAGGTCCATAAAGGTCTCACTTAAAAATCCAGCCAATTTTGCCGCAGTAGAATTATCAAAGATATATTGTATCGGTATACTCTTTCCGAGACTTTTTGAAAGCCTTGATGCAAGCTGCGATGCAAGAAGTGAGTGTCCTCCCGATTCAAAGAAATCATCGTTTATCCCCATATCATCAAGTCCTAATACTTCCATCATTGTCTTTATTACAATCTTCTCTGTCTCATTACGAGGCTCTTCACACCTGGGTTTATTTCCATCTACTGTTCCCTTACGGCTGGAAATTTTTTTTATAGATGCTCTTAGCTCTTCGCTAAACCTGAAGGGCAGATATTCTTCCATCAGTATAATGTCACTTTCAATATTCAGTTCACCTATAATGAGTCGCGCAACATTTTTGTTCATTATCTCTCCTAAAGAAGACATAGCTTTATCAAGTGACAATATATTAAACATAAGCTTTTTAGTATCGATTATATCCTTTAGGTTCTCGTTTTCAATGACAGGCCAATTTATAGCAAGAGTCTTTCTTCCTGCTTTTCTCCTTTTTACAGCATAGGAATCCATAAATGAATTGGCAGCAATGTAGCTTCCTGAACCTTTGCCGCCTGTTGATGTTATTGCCGATGAATACATGATAAAAAAGTCCAAGCAATCCCTCTCAGTTAATTTATCTATAAGCCATGTGCCTTCTACTTTTGGCAGCAACATCTCTTTAAAGGCTTCTACAGTAATATCGCCAGTCATTATGCCATCATTTCCAACTCCCACGGCAGCGCAATGAATAATGCCATTTATCTTTCCATATTTGTTTCTCAAATGGGATAATAATTGGTCCAACTGGGTTTCATCCGTGATATCACCGCTGTAACACTCTACCCTGGCGCCAGCCTCTTCCATATACATTATAGATTTTAACTTATTATGGATATCTTCATACTTATCTTCTTTTATAAGCGCTTTCCACTTCTCCCTTTCAGGAAAATTGCTTCTATTAACCAAAGCCAGATTTACTTTTGCTAAAGAAGCCAGGTACTTTCCTGCCTCAAGCCCTAGTCTTCCAGTTCCGCCAGTTATTATGTAAACGCCGTCGGATTTTATACTCATCTCATCACTTTTAAACTCGCTGGAAACTTTATTATTTAATACATCAACATACCTTGCGCCATCACGATAAGCAGCCTGATAGCAGTTGCTCCCGTATACAATCTCCTCCAATAATTTATCGTTTCCTGATAGATCATCAATATCAATTAACCTGCATCGTATATTTGAATATTCCACTCCAATTGTTTTACCCAACCCAAATAATATTCCATTTTCAGGCTTAATTATGGATTCCTTGCCAGTTACCTCATTAACATAATCAGAAACTATAACTAATTCAACATCATTATTTATGTTATTTAAAATGGATTTTGTCAGATGAAGGAGGCTAAATACACCCATTTCATGGGATTTCTGTAAATCAGCCATGTTTTTTATTTCTCTGCTGCCTGACAATGAAGTCAAAAGAACAATGGTATCTATTTTTGCATTATTTAAATTACTAAAAAGCATCTCATAATTATCCTGTTTTCCGTTTATAGTGTAGTTGTAGTCATCTATCTTCTTAAATTCTTCACCTTTGTAGACTTTTATCACACTACTCGAATATCCTTTTAGATTATATGCCAGTTCATCAAATTTTCTCTCATAGTCCATAAAAATCAGCATATTTTTATCACAGGCTGTATATGTATTGATATTTAGGCTCCTTTTCTCCCAATCTACAACATAATACAAGTTGTTTTTTTCAAGGGCATCCTTTCTGTTAATTTTGTAATCTGTGTTTACCCAGCATCGCTTCCTCATAAATGGATAGGTAGGCAGATTTACCTTTCTGACATTCTCTCCCTTGTATAAACTCTCCCAATCGATTTGAGCGCCCCTCACATATAAATCACAAATTTCATATAGCAACCCTCTATCCTTACTACCATTTTCCATGAATTCATTTATCTTTAACCGCGCGCTTTTATTAATCTCTGAATTTATCTCCCTGGTTTCCGCGCATATACTTTGTCCTGTATAGAAAAGCCCATCATTACTGGAATCTTCAGTATTATCAATGTCTAATCTATCGAGTTTATCAGCAACGCAATCGCCTGATTCAATTATAAAAGCAGCTCTAAAACCATAGTGCCCTCTTCCGGTATTTGCCGTATAGCATATATTTCTTATATTCAATTTATCCGCTTTTCTGAAATAATCCCTATACGAATTCACCAATTCTCTTAAAGACTCATGAGTCTTTGCAGATAATGCGAGTATATTTAAACAACTGCATTCTCCATGAGGCTCTTGACTAATTTCAGGCGCCTCTTCCAAAACCATATGGCAATTTGTGCCGCTTAAACCGAAAGAGCTTACACCGCATCTTCTAGGATAATCGCCTGTATACCAGCCTGTTACAGATTCATTCACATAAACAGGTGAATTAATAAAGTCTATAGCGCTATTTGGTTCTTTAAAATGGAGCATTGGAGGTATTTCACGATTTTTCAATGCAAGCGCTGCCTTAATAAATCCGGCTACACCTGCAGCGCTATCCAAGTGTCCTATGTTTGTTTTTAATGCGCTTATAGCGCAAAACTGCTTCTTAGATGTAAAATTTTCAAATGCTTTTTTAATTCCGTCAATCTCTATAGGATCGCCAAGCTTCGTACCTGTTCCGTGGGTTTCTATATAGGTTATAGTTTCAGGATCAATCTTTGCCTTCTTCCATGCCGTTTCTATTACATCGGCCTGAGCAACAGGGCTTGGCGCTGTAATTCCATTTGAGGTTCCATCCTGATTTACAGCGCTTCCCTTTATTACAGCATATATGGAATCTCCATCTAAAAGCGCCTTTTTTAAAGGTTTTAATAAAACAGACGCCACACCCTCACCTCTTCCGGCGCCGTCTGAACTGTTATCAAAGGCTTTTGTTTTTGAATCCCCTGACTCAATTCCAAGTTTACTTTCATTCTCTACAGGTAAGAGCTTTATACTTACTCCTCCCGCAATTGCCAAATCACATTCACCTGTTGTAATCCCCTGACAGGCATAATGTAAAGCTATTAGTGATGATGAACAGGCTGTATTTAAAAGTATACTTGGTCCTTTTAAGTCAAGATAGTATGATATTCGGCTTGCAATAATCGGAGTTAAATTACCGGCTAGAAATATGGAATAGTCCTCGGGGTTGTTTTCCCATAAATATCTTCCATATTCAGAATCGCCGGAAAACCCCAGGTATACTCCCGTCCTGCTTCCTGAAAGCTTTCTTCCGCCATATCCTGCATCCTCAATCGCCTTCCATGTTGTTTCAAGAAACAATCTCTGATTTGGATCCATCAAATCCGCCTCTCTTGGCGATATACCAAAAAAGCCACAATCGAATTTGTCTATTTCATCCAAATAAGCCATCTTTGAATATTTTACTTTTTTATCACAGGTATTCTCTTTGTTTATCATATCTTCAATATCTTTTTGTCTGTTTTGAGGCAACTCACCTATACAGTCGACTTTGCTTCTTACAATATCCCAAAACTCATCCTTATTATTGGCTAAAGGCATTTTAACAGCCATTCCGATAACGGCAATATCGTTTTCCCCTTGAATATTCCATGCCGCTTTTTCTTTTGCGCCGGAAATATTCACTGCTTCATTAGATCCTGCTATCCCTAAGTCCCGTTTTTTATTGGTCGCGCAATTAGCTTCCAGCTTTTTGTTTATATATAAAGCCAGCTTTGATATAGTTGCATAGGAAAACAAATCAGAAACAGTCAGTAATCCAGGATAAATATCTTCCAATTTCAAAAAAAGCCTTGTCAGTCGCATTGAATCTCCGCCAATATCAAAAAAATTATGGTTTGTACCGATTTCAGCAATACCAAGAACCTGCTTCCATAAATCTGCAATAACCTTCTCAATTTTACTTTGAGGTTCAACGTATTCTACGCCTATACTGAAGGCTTCTGTAGGTTTGGGTAAGGAATTTCTATCCACTTTACCGTTTTTAGTTATCGGTATGCTTTCTAATGGTATAAAATAGGATGGCGCCATATAACTCGGCAATTCCAACGACAAAAACTCTTTTATTTTTGCAATATCTATATCCTTTTTTTTAGTATAATAAGCGCAAATACTTTTTTCTCCGTCTTCAGATTCAAAGACAGTAACAACCGCTTCTTTGATGTTTTCAAATTTCATCAGTCTTTCTTCAATTTCACTAAGCTCAATTCTATATCCCCTTACCTTAACCTGGTTATCAATTCTCCCCAAAATCTCTATGGTTCCATCCGGAAGCATCCTTACCAAATCACCTGTCTTATATAGTCTCTTATCAGGTTCAAAGGGGTTAGCAATGAATTTTTCAGTTGTAAGTTCATCTCTGTTAAGATAACCTCTTGCAAGCCGTCTCCCCGAAACGCATAATTCTCCCGGGACGCCTGGAGGCATTATATTGCCGTTACTGTCCATTACATATAATTGTGTATCAACAATTGGACTACCTATTACAGAATTATTTTCCTCATTCATATCTCTTTGAATGGTTGTCACAACTGTATTCTCTGTGGGTCCATACTCATTTGCGAGTTCTAAATCCGCTTTCTTTTTCTTACTTTCCCTTATTAGCCCTTTTGGCGTCTTTTCTCCAGCAAGGGTAATAACTTTAAGATACTTCATATCATCCGGAGACATGTATTCAATAATTGTTGAATAAAGAGTCGGTACACATATAAAATGCATTATTTTGTATAATAATAAAATTCTTTTTAATTCATTGGGGTTCATAAGATCACCGTTATTTATTAAAACAACTGTCGCGCCGCTGATGATTGGAGTAAAAAAGCTTGTAACAAATCCGTCAAAAGAATACGAAAACAACTGTAATACCGTATCTCCGGAACAAAATTTATATTCATCAGCTCTCCATTTAACAGTTACTGAAACACTTTTATGTTCAATCAGCACACCTTTCGGATTTCCAGTAGTTCCGGAGGTATAAATAATATACGCAAGATTTTTGGGCCCTGCTGCCTCATTAAGGTCAGAAGTGTCATGCTTGTACAAATCAGCGCATTCAAGATCAACAGCCTCAATGCCGTATATATTATCAGATATCGTGTTTTTTCCAACAAGAAGTATCTGCGCCATACAATCATTTAACATATACTTTATTCTTTCCTGAGGCAGGTCGGGATTTATGGGTAAATATGCCCCACCAGCCTTTAAAATGGCCAATATGCCAACAGCCATCTCAAGGCATGGTTCGAGCATTATTGCAGCTACAATTTCAGCCTTTACCCCTTTTTCCTTTAAAACTCTTGCAAGACTGTTAGCTTTTTCATTCAGCTCTTTATAGGTCAATTTCTCATTTTCAAATACCACTGCTATATTATCAGGAGTTCTTTTCGCCTGTTCTTCAAATAGTTCATGAAGAGTTTTATCCATAGGATAGTTTGTTTTATTTCCAGCAAAACTCTTTAAAATATGCTCTTTCTCAGCATTAGTAAGAATTTCCATATTTCCAAGCTTTGTCAGTGGATTATCTGTAGCTGACTTCAGTAAATTTATATAGCGCCTGACGAATTGTTCCATCGACTGAGCTTTATAAATACTTGAGCAATAGTTAATCTCAATATCAATTCCATCCTTGTTTTCTTCGCAATTTAATGTGATGTCGAACTGAGCCATCTTATGCTTGTTTTCATATCTTATAACCTTTAAGTCGTTAGCATCTATATTGGACGGACCAGTATTCTGGAATGCAAACATCACATCAAAAATTGGGTTTCTGCTAAAATCCCTTTGAACACCTAAACCTTCTACAAGCATCCCAAATGGGTACTCCTGGTTGTCAAAGGCCTTAAGTGTATTTTCAGACACTTGCGCCATGAACTCTTTGAAACTTTTTTCATGGTCAATATAATTTTTTAAGGCAATTGTATTAACAAACATACCTATTATTGAGTATACATCTTCATGTGTTCTCCCTGCAGTAGGCGTCCCTACAATAATATCACTCTGGCCTGTATATTTTGACAAAAGCGCATAATACGCGGAAAGCAGCACTGTATATAATGTCACCTTGCATTCACGCGCAAGAGAATTTAGCTTTTTACTTAGGTTAAGGTCCACCTTTAACTTTATTGACTCACCCATAAAGCTGAACTTTTGAGGCCTTTGATAGTCTGCCGGAAGATTAATGACAGGAATTTCACCGGCTAGCTGATCAAGCCAGAAATCTCTTTGTTTGGTTATAAGCTCACTTGACAGAAGTTTTTCCTGCCATGCTACATAGTCCTTATATTGAATACTCAAATCATCAAGTTTTTTACCTGCATACAATTGGTTAAATTCTTTAACGAGGATTGCAGCAGAAACTCCATCGGAAATAATATGATGTATGTCAAACAATAGAAGATAGCTTCTTTCAGAAAACTTTATAAGCTTTAGTCTCATCAACGGCGCGCAAGCTAGATCAAAAGGAGTAACAAATTCCTTTATGAGACTGTCTATTTGTTCTTCCTGTCCTAAAATTTCCTGATAATCAATTCCTATTTCCACACTACTGTGAATTTTTTGAACTGGACTTCCATCAATTGTTTCGAAGGATGTCCTTAATGCCTCGTGCCTGTAAGAAATATGCCGGAATACTTGAGCCAGTTTTTCCCTATCAAAATTACCTTCAATCCTTAAAGCATTTGTTATGTTATATGCCGTACTTTCCTTATCTAACTGCTGTAATAAATACATCCTCTTTTGTGATGCAGACAAGGGATAGAAATCTTTATCTTCAACCTTTGAAATAGATTCATATAATAAAGATTTTGCATCTTTTATACGAATGTATTGAATAATATCTTCTTTTCTATCCTTAATACAACCGAGCATCTCATCAGTCATTGCCCCTTTTTGAGCCTTATACCGTAAACTATCCTTATCAAGCCACAATTTAATTTTCTTGTTTTCCAAATCATTTATGAAGTCTTCAATGGAAAGATGAGACAATCCAATACCATTATCTTTTATCATTATGAACTCCCCCACAGCAAAATGTTAGAGCTTATATGTATACTGCAAATTATTTAGCAATTACCAAAATATAACTTCCGCTATGAATTTCGCTCATGTATTGACTTAACTCGTCAACACTCGCGTAGAAATTGGAAATAATATTTTAGTCATTCCTTAGCATCTTCAAAATAGTTCTTGATACCTGTTTCTTCGAACAGTTGATCAAACCTGTTCTTCTGTTCGTCAACCGGAACCAACTTTGTATCGAGAATTCGCTTTAAATAATCGGCGGCTTCCTTTAGATGTTTTTTAGTCGGTTGACTCCCTTTATTTGCCAGTTCTTCCTTGATCCCTACCAGCTTTTTATAAGGAATTACAACACCCTTTTGATACTCATCATTATTCCAGTTTCGATTTTTAGTACATACCGAAATTGCTATGCATTTAGTTAAAAACTTCAGTCCACTGTTATCGGAATATGCATTATTTTCCCTTTTGCCTGAAAGCGCCATCTTTAAATCTTCAACATCATCTCCATTTTCGAAGCTATAGGCATTTATTAGGGATGAGTTTTTCTTCATAAGGTTCTTTAATACCGTCTGGGGGCCCATTTCCACTGCAATATTTACACCCATCCTTTGCAGCCGCTCAATTGAAGATTGCCACTTAACGGGACTTGTTATTTGAAGAGATAGATATTCTGCAATTTTACTATTGCCTGGATAAGGCTCTGAAGTTACATTTGAAATGACAGGCCACTTCATATCTCTTAAAGTATACTTCATTAATTCCTCCTTAAACCGGTCTGCCGCCACCTTCATCAATGGACTGTGAAAAGGAGCGCTGACCTTAAGAGGTATTACCCTTGCGCCCTTAACCTTTAGCATTTCTCCAGCATCCGCTACAGCTTTTGTGTGGCCCGATATTACAATCTGTTCCGTTGAATTATAGTTTGAAACACAAACCATATATCCATCCTTTGATGACCTTTCGCATTCATCCTCAATTACATCTTTCCCAATACCGCTTACAGCAGCCATGCTTCCATAACCGTAAGGAACAGCCTCCTGCATAAACCTGCCCCTTTGCCTTACAATCTTTACCGCATCCTTAAATTCTATTGCTCCTGCGCAGCAAAGAGCAGAAATCTCACCCAGACTATGGCCTGCCATATACTCCGGCAATATACCAATTTCCTGCATATATACCCTAAATGCTGCAACACTTGCCGTCAGAATGGCTGGCTGTGTATTTTCCGTTTTTGTAAGTTCTGTTATATCACCTTCGAAGCATAATCCCTTCAAATCAAAATTCAACGCTTCATTGGCTTCTTCGAAAGTTTGCCTTGCAACAGGGTACTCACCGTAAACAAATTTTCCCATGCCGATATATTGAGATCCCTGACCGGGAAACAAAAATGCTATCTTATCCATATCGAATTACTGTCCTTTCATTATATATTCCGGTTGTTTTACAATAATCTTCTTATATTTGGTATTATTTCAAGCAATTTTCTTGATTCCATATCTTAGCTCAATAACTCAACTTGTTTCATAAGTTACAAAAAGTTCATCTTTGATAGAAAAATGCATACGCATTAACTGCATTTTAATGTAAAATCTTTTTCGTAACTTATATAGCAACTGGTCGTTTCAAAAACTTGATATAATGGGTTTTCGTCATATAAACTTGAACAAGGAATTTTTTGAAACGCCCTTAATGGCTGTTTTTATGGCTGCTTAATTTCAAGTGGGAAAGTTGAGTCAATAAATTAAATTTGACCTTCTTCATATTCACTATCTTCAAATTTACCATCTGAAGCTTCCTTAAAAAATTGCGCTATTTTTGCAATGGTAGTATTATCAAAAAGACTCTGCAGAGATAAATCTTTATGAAAAGCCTTTCTTAATCTGGTAATTAAGGCTACCGCAAGAAGTGAATGTCCTCCAAGATCGAAAAAATCATCGTCTATTCCGATTCTTTCATACCCTAAAATGTCCTCGCATATTTCTTCTATTATTCTTTCAGTCTTATTTCTCGGAGCAACATATGGAGTTTCTATTTGAGGCCTCGGAAGCTTTTTAAGCTTTTCACCGCCATCAGAAAATGAGTTTTCTGAGTCTTGCTCGGATTTCCAAGGATCAATCCAATAACTCTTCCTTTCAAAAGGATATGTAGGTAGTGGAATACGATGCCGCTTTTCATTTTCATACATCTTATTCCAATTAATTCTTCCTCCAAAGAGCCAGTACTTTCCAACACTTAACAAAAGCTGCTTTGTTTCGGACTCATTTTCCTCTACCGCCGGCATTGTTGTAATAATTGCTAGGTCAGAATCCCCACCTGTCAAGGTATATACCCTTGTAGATATTATATTTCCAGGTCCAACTTCCATCAGAATCCTGTTCTTTTCCTGTAATATTTTATTAAGTCCAACATCAAAACTGCTTCCATTCCTTTGCATTACCCAATACTCGGGATTTTTTGATTCCTCATCGGTTATCCAATCACCTGTTACACTAGATATAAATGGTAATTGGGGCCCCTTTAAAGACACTCTTTGTATTGTTTGATGCAGTAAATCCACCTTGGACGAAACAAGACGCAATGCATCCTCTAACGAAAAAACACCGGAAATACATGCAGCCACCCACTCTCCTATACCTTTTCCCGCTAAATATTCAGGATTAATCTCCCAATTCATTAAAAGCCTGGCCAGAGCATATTCAATTATAAAAACTGATGCTTCTTTGTACTCATCCTCCAGCTTTTGGTCAGTTAAAAGTTCATTTCGACTTTTGAACATTTGATTATGTATATTGATTCCCGTTTGATCTTCAAGTATTTTTAACGCATTATCAACGGTTTCTTTAAACATTTTCTCTGTCCTGTATAACTCACTTCCCATATTCATGTAATAACTATCCACATCAGGGAACATGAAAATCAAAGATTGTTCGTTAGTCTTTTGAAAACGTGAAAACACATTCCCTTCAATTTCCTTTGCAAAGTCATCCATATCCCTAACCAACATGATCTTACGGTGATTAAAGTTTCTTCTTCCTACATGCAGTGTAAATGCAATATCTGCCAAACTACTTCCGGGGTTTTCACTTACATAGCCGGCAAGATTCCTTGTCATATTCTCCAATACGTTTTCTGTCTTTGCAGAAAGAGAAATAAGCTGCCAAGGCCTGTCTGAATCTTCAGAAGCCTCAATTGCAGGAGCTTCCTCTATAATTATATGGGTATTTGTTCCGCCGATCCCGAAAGAACTCACACCGGCTCTTAGTGGAAATCCATCAGTTTCCCATTTTGACAAGCTTGTATTTACATAAAAGGGACTATTTACAAAGTCTATCTTTGGATTTGGTTCTTCAAAGTTAAGGCTGGGAGGTATAGCCCTGTTTTTCATAGCTAGCACTGTTTTAATCACACTAGCAAGACCACCGGCATTCACAAGATGACCTATATTTGTTTTAACTGAACCAATAGCGCAAAACTGCTTTTTTTCTGTATATGACTGGTATGCTTTAGTTAATGCGGCCATTTCAATCGGATCACCCAAATTAGTTCCTGTTCCATGCGCATCTATATATGTAATGGTTTCAGGATTTACTCCTGAAACCGCAATTGCCTCTGCAATACATTCTGCCTGTCCATCCACATTAGGAGCAGTATAACTGTTTTTATTAGATCCGTCATTGTTGATTCCAGTACCCTTTATAACAGCATGTCTGTAATCTCCATCAGCGATTGCATCCTCGAGCCTTTTTAAAGCAACAACTGCCAGACCGCTTCCACTGACCGTTCCATTGGCTTTGGAATCAAATGCTCTACAGTGACCGTCCGATGAACCTATTCCTCCTTCCTGGTAGAAGAACGCTTCATTTCTTGATACCTGAAAACTCACTCCGCCCGCCAGCGCAATATCACAATCAAAGTTCATAAGGCTCTGGCATGCATAGTGGACTGCTACCAGGGAAGATGAACATAATGTATTTACATTAACACTCGGGCCCATGAGGTTCATTTTGTAGGATACCTTTGTCGCCAAAAAGTCCTGACCATTGGCAAGCATTATTTTAAACGACCCTATATTCTCAACAAGCCCTTTGTTGGAATAGAGATTGCGAATCATATATCCGCTGAGGTTGGCGCCTGCATAAACTGCAATACGTCCATCATAAAGATCTGAACTATATCCTGCGCTTTCAAGGACCTCCCACGCGCTTTCCAAAAACAATCTGTGCTGCGGGTCCATAATCTCAGCTTCTCTGGCTGAATAATCAAAAAATGATGCATCAAATTGGTCCATTCCATCCAAAATGGCGTCTGCAGCTACAAATCTTGGGTTATCTATGAGATGCTCGTCTATTCCCATTTTTATAAGTTCATCCCGATTGAAAAATTTAACCGACTCCACACCATTGTAAAGGTTGGACCAGAATTCATTCATATCTTTTGCGCCGGGAAATCGTCCCGACATACCAATAATAGCTATGGATCCAGTCAAATCATTTTCTTCATAACCGTTCATGCTAATTCATTCCCTTCATAATCATTTGCTTTCTTCGTTGTTTAATCATTTCAAGCTTTTTATTTGCCCTTTGATTTACACTTTCAAAACTGCTTTTTTCTACAACCGAATTTTCTTCGTCAAAAAATTTTCTTAGTAATGACACGGTATTATATTTATAAAGATCTACTGTAGATATATCCGTTTTAAAAATATCTTTTATTTTTGAATGGAGCTGTACAAGTAAAAGTGAATCTCCACCCAGTTCAAAAAAATCATCGAGTATTCCTACCTTGTCAATCCCCAAAAGCCTTTGCCAAATTCCGACAAGTTTTTGCTCTGTCTCATTCCTAGGTCCTACATACTCACAGCTTAGTTCAGGTCTTGGATGGTATGCTTGTGGATCATCCTCTTCAACATCTTTACTTATGTCAAGCTGATCTATATAGCTGGCCTGTTTTATTGCAGATAGAATATCCTTTGTAGAAACTATCACCTGAGGCTTATAGCAACCTTTAAGCACACTGGTTAAAACCGCGCAGCCTTCATCAGGCGTTATACCTTCGCTTAATATTGATGCCTTCATCCCTATGGATTCACGGTAAAGCTTGCTTATTTCATTTACCTGGATTAAATGCGAATTTGAATTTCTGGATTTGATATTTTCAGCACTAGTATCATTAATCAGCTTCATGGAAAAATTCTTAATTGTTACCAGTTCCTCACCCTTGTCACTTAAAATGTCTATATCACAGGTGATTATTTCATTTATAGTCCTGAAGTCATCTTTAAAACGAATGTATCCAAATATTTTTTTCTTAAGCCATCCTTTTACAACGATACTTTCATATGAAAGCGGAAGATAATTACCTCCACAAATCAATCTTATAGAACCGGTTGCAACATCAAGCAATGCAGGATGCAGCTTAAACCTTTCCAGATCCATTTTAAAGTCTTCCTTAATCTCTACTTCAACAATTCCTTCATTGCTGCCTATACTTAGTCCGTTCAGAGAGTTCCACCTGTCACCGAAACTAATAAACTCCTGTGAAATATCTCCCTTACCTTTAGTAGTATTTATTATATTTTCATTACACTTTTTAAAAAGTTCTGCCAGATTTAATTTCTTCATTGTTACATCCTTTGCGCTTTCCACTCTACCTCTTGCATGTTCCTGCCAGCTTATGTTTTGCATATCTTCAGAGTATGGCTTACTAAATACTTTAAAATCAAACCCCGTCCCATTTCTTGTCAATATGGTGATTACATCCTGTTTTCCATTTTCCCTAACTGCCATAGGCGTCAGGAATGTAACATCGGAAATATATATTGCATTTTCTCCCGAAATGTCCAGAAAAGCAGCTCTTGCCATTTCAAGGTATGTAGTTCCCGCAACTGTTGGTATTCCCATTACCTTATGCTCAGATAGCACCCAATCCTTTTCGGGGCTAAGCTGGGATAAATATACTATTTTTTCAGGTGTATTAAGTATCTTTCTTCCTAAAAGAGGGTTTATTTCTTTTGATCTATCTGAGCTCTGTTCAATGTTTACCGCCATACCGACTCCAGGCCACCTGTCCCAGTTTATTGAGATAATACGAGTCCCGCCTTGAGAATTATATTTTTTTGCAAATGTATCCATAAAAGCATTGGCGGAGCTGTAATCAGACTGTCCGAAACCACCGGTTATAGCATTCAGCGATGAATTAAGAATTATAAAATCGATATTATAATCCTTTAAAGCATAATAAAGAGCCATGGTTCCTTCAACTTTTGGAGAAAAAACATTTTCACAAAACTCACGGTTTTTAAGCTGTATCATTCCGCCTCCCGGAATTCCCGCAGCATGAATTACACCATTTATTTCTCCGAATCTATCAATAGCCATTGTACAAACTTTCTTAACCTGCTCAGCATCCTTTACATCAGCCTGGCAGACAATAATTTCAGCGCCAAGCTCCTGAAAACGCTTTAGCTGTTTTATTTTAAGAGACGTATTATTGTCATAATCATGGTTATTTACCCATTGGTCCCATTCATTCATATCAGGAAAAGAAACACGGCTGACTAAAATAAGCCTGGCCTGGACCTCTTTAGCAAGGTATTGCGCAAAAACAAGTCCTATTGCTCCCAAGCCACCTGTTATGAGGTATACTCCTCCCTTTTTCAATGCTAATACGGGCTTTTTGCCGCTATTAAGTCTGACTTTTTCAAATTCCTGTATCCATCTTTCACTTCCCCTGTAAGCTACATCAACATCTTCATTTTTCAGCATAACTTCAGATAGAAGGTTATAAAGAAGCATCTCTTCACTAACGCTGTTAGACTCAGGTATAAGGAAATCAATACTTGAACATTTAATATTCGGGTATTCTCTTGGAATAACTTTGTGTGGCCCTATGACTAAGGCTTTACCGGGAGATAGTTTTTCTTCACCAAATACCCTTTGCAGGTTATTTGTCAGAACTTTAATTGATATTAAATTTTTCCATCCCAATTTTCCTATAGCCTGGGCAAGGAAGATCATGCTGTAAAACAACTTCCTCCCACAATCAATCGACTCATGCAAAGAATCATCATTTGAAGTTATACCAAACATATTTATAATAATTGCAGGAACTTTACCCATGCTGTCAAGTTCCTTAAGCAGAATTTCATAATTATCTTTATTGCCATGGTTAATAAAAAATGTATAATCATTTATCTTTTGATACTTTTCCCCGCGTACTGCTGTGATAACATTTACGCCTGATTCCTTAAGCGATTCCCTAAGCAATGCAATAAATCTATTTTCAAATTCATTTTCGCTTAAAAGTACCAACAGGCTTTTACCTTCAACATCTGGATCTTCTGCATCAAATGTAATATTTTCAGCTGACTGTTTCCATATCGGTGAATAAAACCATTCCGAAATATCACTATTTTTAAAATTCGTATCCCTTACAACAGGCCCGTCTTGGGTCTTTTTTGACTCAGCCCAGTAGGATTGGCCTTCAAAAGGATAATGAGGCAAAGGAATTCGCTTGCATCTACTACCCTTACTTAGTTCATTCCAGTCTATTTTCACACCGGAAAGCCAGAAATGTCCCAGTTCTTCCAATGCATAACCTTTAATATTATTGTCATCAAATTTTTTATCATGGTAGATTGCTGCTTCCCCTGAATCAAAAACACGTTTAGGTATGGCATTTATATTTTCTAAGGCTTTAATTGCATCTTCCCTTGAATTGCATACTAAAAATCTTTTATGGTCAAATTCCCTTCGCCCAACCTGGAGGGTAAATGCTGCATTATTCATGTCAATACATGGATTTTCTTTAAGAAAGTTAATAAAATTCTCTGTCATTTTATTTAGCGCCGTCGGAGTCTTTGCGGAGAAGACCAATAGGACGCTTGAGTCACCGACAAGTGATCTTTCAGGTAAAGGTCCTTCCTCCAGCACCACATGAGCATTTGTGCCCCCAATGCCAAAGGAACTAATTCCCGCTCTCAATGGCTC